>NYXD01000004.1 GCA_002685435.1 Cryomorphaceae bacterium
GAAATGCAGGACAAAATTAGGTGTTGTCGTGTGGTCATTTGATACTTTTGTCACAATGATTTTAGCAGTTAACAAAGCATCCCTATTTTTCGGTGGCCGCGCCATTTTCGATGAAGTTAGTTTTCAAATTAATCCAGGAGACCGTATCGGTCTAGTGGGACGCAATGGCGCCGGAAAATCGACCTTACTCAAACTCATCGCGGGCGATTATTCGCTCGATGGTGGGGCGATGAGTAAAGCAAAAGAAACTCGGATAGGGTTCTTACGTCAAGATTTAAAGATGGACATGGACAAAAGTATCATGGACATCGCCCGCAGTGCATTTGACGAAATTACTCGAATCAATATTCGAATTGAGGAGATCAATACAGCCTTCGAAGTTCGTACCGATTATGAAAGCGATTCGTACAGCGCATTGATCGACGAATTAAGTGAGCTTAGTGAGCGCTTTGGTTTACTAGGCGGCGATAGCTTAGATGCCGATATTGAGTTGGTTTTGAAAGGGCTAGGCTTTGAGCCGGAGGTTTTTGAAAATCCGCTACACACTTTTTCAGGTGGATGGCGTATGCGCGCGGAATTGGCCCGTTTACTACTCCAAAAGCCCGATTTATTGTTGCTTGATGAACCCACAAACCACTTAGACATCGAGAGCATCATGTGGCTTGAGCAGCATCTTAGTGAGAGTAATCAGACGCTGCTTGTGGTGAGTCATGATAGAACGTTCCTGGATCATGTCACGAACCGTACCATTGAAGTAATGATGGGGAAAATCTATGATTTCAATGCCCCTTACACGCGTTATTTGACGCTGCGCGCGGATTTGCGCGAGAAACAATTAGCAACCGCGAAGAACCAAGAGCGAGAGATTAAACAAACCGAAGAATTGATTGAACGATTCAGAGCTAAGGCCAGTAAGGCCTCTTTTGCGCAAAGTTTGATTAAAAAATTGGACCGTATGGAACGTATTGAGGTGGATCAAGAAGATTCTTCCGCAATGCATTTCAGATTTCTACCTGCGCCGCGAAGTGGTAAGGTCGTAGCTAAGGCGGAAGGCGTTGGTAAAAGCTATGACGACAAATTGGTATTAAAAGGAGTCGACCTAGAAATAGAACGCGGCGATCGCGTGGCCTTTGTCGGGCAGAACGGTCAAGGTAAGAGTACCCTGGTGAAGGCTTTATTGAAAGAGATATCTTCTGAGGGCACTTTAGAATTGGGTCATAATGTATTGGTCGGTTATTTCGCTCAGGATCAGGCAGACGAGCTTGACGGCAATAAAACTGCCCTGCAAACTATTGAAGATGCCTCGCCCGAAGAAATGCGCAAGCATGCCCGCAGCATGCTAGGGTCGTTTATGTTTCGTGGAGAGGACGTTGAGAAAAAAGTAAAGGTACTCAGTGGAGGTGAACGCGGTAGATTAGCGCTTTGTAAGCTACTACTCAAGCCTATTAACTTTTTGGTAATGGATGAACCTACCAACCACTTAGACATGAACAGTAAAGATGTTTTAAAAAACAGTTTACTAAGTTTTGACGGCACATTGCTGGTAGTGAGTCACGATCGTGAGTTTTTAGAAGGTCTGGTAACTAAAACGATAGAATTCCGGGACCACAAAGTAAAAACACTGCTCGGTGGAATCGAGTATTATCTGGAATACCGCAAAATGGAAACGATGCGCGAAGTCGAGGCAAAATCGGCTAAAGTCAAGAAACAGAAAACGAAAAAAAACGCACCAGACGATAATGGACTTTCGTATAATGATCGGAAGAAATTTGAAAAGGAATTGCGCAGTGAAACGCGTAACTTAGAAGCTATAGAACAAGCTGTTGAAGAGTTAGAAGAAGCCATAAGGGATTGGGACGTACAACTAGCCGATCCCATCGCCTGTAAAGAATTAATGGCAGATCAAGACTTTTATCCTAAATACGAACAAAAGAAGGCTGCACTTTCAGCTAAAATGGAAGAATGGGAAGCATGCAATATCAAAAAAGAAGCTTTAGAGGAGCAATTGGGATCATCCTAATTAGCAGTCTATATGGTGGCCTTTGGGCACAACCTAAATTAGTTGTGCAGGTCGTCGTAGATCAAATGCGCGCGGAGTACCTCATCCGTTTCAATGATCAATTTGCCCGAGATGGCGGGTTTCGGATGTTGCTTGATAGCGGCTTCAACTATGCAAACACGCACTATAATTATGTTCCTACCTACACCGGTCCAGGACATGCCAGTATTTCGACTGGAACTACACCGAAGTATCACGGCATTGTTGCAAATGATTGGCTCGACGGCAGGAATAATTACGAAATGTATTGCGCGGAAGATACTACGGTTACTCCCATTGGGACTGTAGAAAAAAGCAGTAGACGGTCTCCAAAAAATCTCCGTGCCTTAACCTTTAGTGATGGAATCAAGCTACATACCAATAAACAAGGAAAAAGCTTCGGCGTAAGCGTTAAAGACCGCGGAGCCATATTTCCTGCCGGTCACTTTGCTGATGGGGCATATTGGCTCGATGGTGGCATGCATTTCGTCTCCAGTAGTTATTACAGCGATGTGCTACCCGGTTATGTGGAAAAGTACAACAGCAAGGAAAAGGCGATGCTCTTGATGAAAAAGGGGTGGAAATTGGAAATGGCTTCCCGCAAATACACAAATAGCCTGGAAGATGAAAATCCTTTCGAACCTAAATACAATGAGGGAAGTTCGAGTTTCCCTTACAATCTTGAGGCTATGATCCAATTAAAAGGTCTGAGCATGTTAAAAAACACGCCTGTTGGTAATGCATTGGTTTTAGACATGGCGGAACTTATTCTTGACGAGGAAGAATTAGGTCAAGATGAATTCACCGACTTTTTAGGTGTGAGTTTCTCTTCTCCCGATTACGCCGGCCATACATGGGGGGTTCGATCGCGAGAAGTACACGATATGTATTTAAAACTCGATGCACAGTTGGGTCAATTTATTCGTACCCTAAATAAAAAAGTGGGNNANGNGAATTATATCATCTATCTCACNGCCGANCANGGNGNNAGNGAAAACCCAAATCACCTTGCAGATGGNGGCTATANTGTCCGNAATTACGCNAANGCAGATGTNGTTGCNCAGCTCAATGANCGCATCGTAAATGAATTGGACGTGCAGGTCAATNNAGANAATGCGGTATCGAAAATCATCAACCANCATATTTATNTAAATGAATGGGCAAAACCCTTCACAGCAGAGATCGCGAAAATCNCCGAGCAGATGGATCCATTTATTCACGTATANACNGCAGANGAAATTCGCCGNCCNGGNGNNGAGGAACTTNCCTTAAAACTNCATGAGGGCTACCAAAGTCGTTTTGGAGGTGANCTCATTTTCCAACTGCAACCGAACGCTATATTCTATGGTCCNTANGGCTCNACNCATGGNACNGGTTATACCTNCGACACNCATGTTCCTTTTCTTATGATGGGCTTCGGTGTNNAGGCNGGNNAATCGTTCGANAAGGTGTACATAACGGATGTAGTAGACCGTGTTGCAGANCGCAGTNANCTNCCTTATGCNCCNAANAGTNNNNTANAATAANNNNCCTAGNNTTGNGGNAANCGNGNNTTNTTNGCTAAATTTNNANNAACANAACACAAAACCACAATGAAAAAANTACTACTCCTGGCCNGTTTNGGNCTTATGCTCGCATCATGNGGCAATGCNTTNTGCGATTGNGATCTTTATGAAGANGATTACACTTGGGANGGNTTCGAATACCNACTAAACAGCTCNGCANTGACCGTTGAAGACACTTGNTTGGATGCTGGNATCGNAGATTCTATNACNNCNGGTGCCGGNGCNTACCTCAAAGTATTGCGCGTNGAGTGTCCTTAAAAAACNNCAANATTCNTACNAAAAAAGGCGGCCCGCAAAGGCCGCCTTTTTTTGCTATACTTCACATGGCCGGGCGCTGCGCAGCTTAGGTGAAGTCTTAATTAATTCAAGAATCGTTTTNCGACCTGAACAATCAAGCTGACGATGTAAATAAGCAGGCCGTAAATGGAAGTAATGCTACTTACTTTTAAACCGCCAACAAGGATAGACTGACTGACTCCTCCCATAGCTTCTATGCCTTCAAAAGCACCCATGAGACCTATTAATTGGCCTAAGATTCCCAGTGCAAGGGCCAATAAGCCAATTTCTTTCACGTCTTTTTTTAAGACTGCTGCAACGACAAGCGCGATAAAAATCAAAGTGAGNATACCCATAAAGAGTGGTCCGCCCATNTAGAAATAGTCTAACATAACAATNTGTTTAAATTCCTTTTAAAGGTGTCAAATTTTGCCCACTGAAGCGTTTGTTGAATCCCTGCTTAAAGCAGTTGAATCCCTCATTTCAGCGTACCGCACCCNATGTTTTAGCCCAGAGAGTTGCGNACAGGCNGTAACACACCTATTTTTAACCTCATGCGCAAGCCCTACCTATTTCAAGCGGCCTACTGGTTGCTGGCCACTTTCGTTTTAGCGGGAATCTANACCAGTTTCCTCGCTCATTTTATACNAGCNTGGATGCTTAGCACCATGTTGCTNCCGGGTGCTTTGCTTGCACGTGCAGTGGCCGCAAGATGGAGTNGGAACTTTCCAAAAAAACTTCACTACTGGTTGTATCTCATCATTGGGGTNCTGTGGCTGGAATACCTCGGTGCCATTGCAGCGTATTGGCTGCTNTTTGAATTGGATCCCGAGCATTTCCCGAAAGTGCTAATCAATCCCATCTTCTCCTTATTTTGGATCAGTGCATTGGTACTTGCGGAGCAGGTAATGACTGCCAAATTTTTCACTAAGCAAGACCCTAATACGCTCTTATCCTTTGTATCCAATCGAAAAGAATATACGCTTCCCCTCGCTGAACTGGCCTTGATAGAAAGTAGGGACCGCATAACCATAGTGCACGGCGTGAATGGATTGCAATGGACTACCACACGATCCATTAAACACTGGGAATCTGAAATTACAGGATGGATTCGGATCCATCGTAGCTTCCTGATCAACCCGCTACATATCGAATACCACAAGTCAGCTGAAGTAGGTCTTCGTCTNCAGAACAAATTAGAAGTGCTACCGATCAGCCGCAGCTACAAAGGAGTCCTAGATACNTTAAAATAAAAAAGCCCGTTGCTTTCGCAACGGGCTTTTNTAAAANTATAAATCTGGTTTATTTCAAACCTTCTTCGATCATCTTATTGAATTCATCCAACTTTGGAAGGACTACGATACGAGTACGACGGTTCGCAGCGCGACCCTCGCGTGTATCGTTCGAGGCAACCGGAATGTACTCACCACGACCCGCAGCAGTCATACGCTCTGCAGCAATACCGTGTTCTGATTGTAGTACGCGAACAATGTTTGTTGCACGACGAACAGAAAGTTCCCAGTTATCNTTNACACANTCNGTAGCNATTGGATCNGTATCTGTGTGACCTTCTACTAANATNTCTAAGCCNGGCTTAGCGTTCATNATTTTAGCAACCTTNNCCAGNACGTTNTTCGCATCTTTACTTACGTAATCTGAACCTGGACGGAACATCAACTTATCACTTAAGTTAACGTATACGACGCCTTTCTCAACACTGATTTGAACATCATCATCGTTCATATCGCCTAAAGCGCCTTTCAGTGAAGTAACTAGGGCAAACGTAACACTGTCTTTACGATTCATCGCATCTTGAAGACGTGTGATAGAGGTTTCCTTCTCGTTGATGCTCTCAAGCGTTTTCTCCATGTTCTGAGCGTTTGTAGCACTCATTGCAGTAAGATCGCCTACTTGTTTTGCTAAGCTGTTTTTATCTGCCTTTAGTTCGGCCAACTGCTGCGCCTGAGCTTCCTTAGCGGCAAGTGCTCCAGCCAATTCCATTTTAGCATTGCTCAATTTGTCAGCTGTAGTGTTCTGTAACGTCTCTAGCTCAACGTATTTTTGCTTGCTCACACAGCTTGTCAAAGACAAAGCGGCTGCCAAAGCCAATACAAATACCTTTTTCATTTTCTTTCTTTTGGTTTCCACGCAAAAATAAGAACTTATATGAGCAAACAAGGGCTAAAGCACGGGAATTCATTAACTTCTAGCCACTAAAACCTAAAAAAGATGAAAAAAACACTCTGAACCTTAGTGTTGGCGCTCTTTTCAGTAGTCGCCTTTGCACAAAAAAAGCCGCAAAACACTGAAAAACACGCATGTACTGAAACCTGTGATCACGGTAAGGCCGAAACTAAAACAGAAATGAAAGCCTGCTGCAAAGCAGCGGAAGCTAAAGGTGAAGAATGCGACCATTGCGCATCAAAAAAGTCAGTAACAGCCGTGGTTCCAACAAAAAAAGCATGTTGCTCTGAAGGAAAATCTGAAGGAAAATCGTGCGAAAACACTGAGAAATCTTCAGAAACGGCCAACGTTGTACCTAAAAAAGCGTGCTGCTCTGAAAAAAAGCAGGATGCGCTGATAGCGGAAAAGAATAGGTAGACGGCCGAAAAAAAATAGAAAAGCCCGCGATTCGATGAGCCGCGGGCTTTTTTTATTGTCCTTATTCCACCTTACCGGCGAGATAGTCATCAATAAACGTTCGTAAGGTCGTCTCGACGTCTAGGTTTTTTGCGATGATCGTTTTATCCGGTCCCAAAACTAACTTTTTTGGAGTGGTCGGTATGTAATAGTACCACAAGAAATTAGGACGGTCAAAGTCCGATTCGAACCCGTTAATCCAATCCAAATCGTACTCCTCGATGTATTTCTCCCATCCGGTAAATTCATTTTGAAGTGTGATGGCAACCACCTCAACACCCTTGTCCTTATAATCATCATAGAATTCTTTGAGACGGGGAGTTTCTTTACGGCAATGGCCACACTCACTGTCCCAGAAATAAAGAATAGTGATCGGACTCTTTATTTCGGATAACTTCACTCGTCCATTATTTTGTGTGTCAAAAGCAAAATCTGGAGCAGGTTGACCGATCAGCTCAGTTGCAAGGCCTTCTGCCTTTTCTCGGATTTTCCCTAAATCATTTTTGGAGATCCAATCCGCATAGCCGTTGACATAAAATTGATTTACCAGCCAAACAAATACCTCATCTTCACCCATGAACTTTGAGGTTTCATAGTGATACGTAGCAGTGCTGATAAGGACCTTTCTAATCTGTTCATTTATGGGTTGTGAAAGGAGTCTGTCTAAGTGGTAGATAATGGTATCTGGGTTGTGACCAAGCACTTGGTCGAAATATAAAGTCCGATTCTTCTCAAAAAATGGATTGATAAAAGTGCTCAACGAATTCAGATTGGTGTAGTCCCAAAAATGACTGCGCAGCCAAAATACATTGGTATCTGGGTTTAATGGAATCAATTGTGGCATCAGAAAGTCCCTCAGAGCGTCATCCTTTATTCCCAGTAAAAAAGCGCGAACTTCATCTTCTGATGGTGGTGCACCGTTGACGGGGGATACAAGAGATTTAAACGCTTGAAATTCGTTAATTCCAGGGCCTTGCAACTGCACTTCATTTAAGGCGTTATAGTCCGCAGAAATCTCAAGTATTTCATCGGAAATGACTAAATCGAAGGTGTGCATTCCATCTATATACAGTACGAAAATACCACGTTCTTGCTGTGTCCATTCTGCCTCGAAGCATCCTGTGGTAGTACTAATGGGTACGTCTTGTTTCACGGCTAAACCTTTACCGCGCAGGTACGCAATTTTCACTGACGTGACCGAATCGGGTAAATTGGCAATACAGCCCTTTAGAACAGGATTAGACTGAGCGGAAAGGAACGTATTAGAGGCAAGAAATATGAAGGCAATCAGAAAACGAACCATTTTCATAAGGTATGCGGGGTTTATAAAGTTCAAAGTTACAAATTCACTAACGGCGTACTCAACTTTTCATGCACGCCCTCAAACCATTGGATCAATTGAGCCGTAAGATTCGATTGTGAACTATTCACCAGGACCCGCCCATCGACCTCCACAATAGGTGTCAACTCGCCCATGGAACCCGTTCCAAAGGCCTCGTCCGCAGCGTATAATTCGGTTAATGAAATATTACGCTCCTCGACGACAATGCCATTTGCTCGAGCCAGTTCTATCACTAATCCGCGTGTAATCCCATGAAGACAAGCATCAGCCGTTGGCGTAAGCAAAGTCCCGTTTTTCACCATAAAAATATTTGTACCGTTCATCTCAGAAATAAATCCAAGGTTGTCCAGCATTAATGCTGAATCTACACCAGCGTGGTTGGCTTGAATTTTAGCTAAAATATTATTAATCAGATTATTGTGATGAATCTTAGAATCGACATGCATAGGACTATTGCGACGAATAGCGCTCGTCATTATACGTATTCCACTTTCATTATCATATACTGGCGGTTTCCATTCTGCCAATACAATCAAAGTAGGGCCGCTTTGATTCAATCTGGGATCCATCCCAGAGGTGATTTTCTCCCCTCTAGTCAGTGTCAATCGAATGTGTGTGTCTTTGGTCATGCCATTGGCTTCTAATGTAGCTTTAATGGCCGATTTTATGCTGGAACGCGTTGGAATGGATTCAAATGCCATGGCTCGCGCAGAATCCTCAAGTCGATCCAAATGGCGCTCCAAACAAAATACTCCTTTTTGATAGACACGCATTCCTTCCCAAACGGCATCGCCGCCTTGAACTGAGCTATCAAATACCGAAACTTTCGCATCTGCTCGTTCCACTAATCTGTGGCCTACCCACACTTTGATATTTTTATTTCTAGGGTCAAATTGCTGTAGCATGTCTAAAATTTAAATCGATTTGAAAATAAGGAAAGGTAAGCGGGTAAAGTGGCATCAACGACTTTTTCGTGTGCGGAAATCAACGGTTCTGGCAGCATCTTTGGTTGACCGAAACCTGTGCTTTGATGGACGTTGCCGTACCAATGCTTTGCCCAGGGTCCATCATACGTTTTAGCACCCGCTGGCCAACTCAACATTTCCGGACGCCAAGCCAATTCAAGTGCTTCGCAAATTCGAGGCAACGTGCGTGCAGGGTCGGCCAACATTTCATCCGAATCTACAATGATTTTTGTCCCCGGCAACCGCTCAACCTGCTGCCATTGCTGCCATTCTTGATCTAGACCTATATCCTCGGCTGTTACATTAGGAATAACCTTTGTAAAACTTTGAACGACTTTTCGAGGATGTCGAATCCAAAAAATGAAAGCGCTCTGNTCNNCCCANTCCCANNGCTCNTCTACCATNTGGTGNGCCATGTTCTTAANATANACNTCNTNGNNNNTTTNNGCNAATTTTNGAACTGCATCACCTGCGNNNTCNGCTAANNCTNTNGGCCACTTTTCTANNGTTTCTANNCGTCCNGGATGGTTTAACCCCTTTTTTTGNAGNNACTTCCCATACAGAGGTTCATCAAAAACCGCACACCCCGGNCGTTGCGCAAAACTGTACATCACAGCCGTACTNATGTTTCTNGGACCTGAAATAGCATGAATGATTTGCGCCATGAGNATAGNNAGGGTTTAGTTTAGGATNAGTAGCTCTTATCCTCCATAATAGGACACNCTAAATTGAGTCACATTCTCACTGGNTAANGTAANAGTNATTAAAAATTCATTNAGGTAANCATGGATATCTTCAACGGGTATATCTATACTNGCTGTATCAGACATGGGCNGTATCAATCCGCGTTGAGTAAGCGTACGTTCAATATTGTACGTACTCATGTGTCTAGTGAATAATTCAGCGAATGCAAGTATTTCGGAATTGTAATCACTAACTCCTCGTGCAGTGTAAAGCGATGCTTCCCAATAAAAGTGTTCACAAGCGCCCTGAGAAACGTAGATTGAGTCTCCGTTATTCATAGTAAGAACGCCTTCTGCATAAAGCGGAAAGCATCTAAAAACATATGACTTTAATCCTGGCACATTTGAAACTTCATGTTCCTCAAAGTCATAATTAAAGGAACAATTAGGGTCTTTAAAACAGGTGTCCATAACCCCCTGTATATTTCCGGGTGAAGCAAACGAAAAGATTGAACACACGAAAAAAATAGTACACACCAAGAACCGCATCGAAAATCGCATAAGAGGTTATTTTTTAACTCCTCTCGAATATAATGAAAAGGCTGATAGCTGCAGAAGTTCCCGTGAAAGCGTATCTTTCGGTAAACTAACAACCAATGAAATTTTTCCTGCGCATCCAGGTAAAACTACTTTTAGCTTACTTCGTTACTAGTTTCTCAATATCTGGACAAAGTTTACACGATCCACAACAAAATTATGAGCCCTCAGGGGGTCTGTTTGATGAGGATTCACTCCGGCAATTTGCTTTAACCTTTTACCGTAATGATTACCACCAATACCTCAAAAATGCTTGGTATTACGCTCCCAGTGAAAGGATCCCTGCACAACTCGAACTCAATGGTGTC
>NYXD01000037.1 GCA_002685435.1 Cryomorphaceae bacterium
TTTCCTGACATACAGTATAAGTTGTATCCGTTTGGTGAGTAGGCTGTGGTTTTCACAGGGTAGAAACCACCATCTGCAGTTAAATTACCTCGGCGTGGTTTGAAGTTGGCAAGGTAACAACCTGCGCTATTCGTAGCATAAGGACCACCCCATGGGAATGTGGTTAATTCCTCGCCACCGCGAGCTGCATATTCCCATTCTGCCTCTGTTGGTAGGCGGAAGTCGTGTTCTATCAATTCTCCCGCACGTTTGAGGAAATCTCTGCGGTATTTACTTCTCCAGTTAGCGAAAGCACGAGCTTGTCTCCAACTAACGCCAACTACGGGGTATTCGTCATAAGCAGGATGCCAGAAGTACTTATCGTGCATCGGCTCGTTAAAACTGTACGTGAAATCATGAATCCATACCAAGGTATCAGGGTAAACATTAATGGTTTCCTTCTCAAAGAAAGAAGCACGATCGCTTTCTGCTTGAGTATCTTTTATATAATCACGGTATCCGAACAATTCACCATCACCGTCCTGATCTTTGTAGTCAAAGTTTACACGGTTGAGTTTACTGGCTGCTTTCTGTTTGTTTATCCAGAAGTAAGTGTAGTTCAATTCACGCGTGTCCAAATGGCGGTAACCCAACCATTGCTCTTCAGGAGCGAGGTACATACTTTCAATAACTTCCGTGTATTCGGCAGATGGGTAGCGGTCTTTATCCCACTCGAGGTAAGGATCCCAATCCAATCTGCGCATCATGCTGTCTGGATAGTTTAGTGCTACATACTCCTGAAAGAACGTCGGATCTTCCATTTCTGCTAAATCTGTGTATTCAAAGTCTTCTACCAAACCTTCAGCTAAACGCGTACGGGTAATAGAATCACGCACCCAACGCACGAATTGACGGTATTCGTTATTCGTAACCTCAGTTTGGTCCATGTAGAATGACGGTACGCTCACCACCTTTGCAGGGGCTGTATACGAGTAAGGAACATCTTCATCATGGTTACCCATAGTGAATGATCCTTGTGGAATGTACACCATACCATAGGGTTCGCTAGGGTACCAGGTAGGACGGTCTTGAACACCGACCAACTCGCCGTGATCACTGCTGCCACAAGAGGCTAGAAGTGCGATAGACGCCATCCCTAAGAGGAACTTTTTCATAATCTATGTATTTCTACTTTATTCGTTTTTTTAAGCAAGCCGCTATATTACAAAAATATAGGGTTTCTGTAACTACCTTTTTCTTTAGGTGGTATCTCTATTGTAAAACAGTAACTCATCATGATTTCATGCGAACCACTGCTTGAATTTGCAAGGGAAGAGGTCGTAAGGTCATATGAGTACGTTGCACGTAAATCTTTGGTGATTTGATAACCGGCCATGATGGCTAGAGCATCGTATACACGATAGGTAACGCCTCCCCAAATCTGATTATTATAAGTTGCAGCTGCGTTTATGTCTAGCTGGGTGGTTACTAAATCTGTTTTAACCATCGCTGCGGGCTGCAGTACGATGCCGTTTCCTAAGTCAAGGTTATACCCTCCCATTAAGTAATAATGACGTTGTCCGCGGATTTGTGCATTTGCACTACCTCCTGTCGCGTTTAAGATGTCTTTTGTCTCAAGTAAACGAGTACTGCTTAATCCTGCATACCATGTTTCTTGCTGGTAATACGCTCCGAAAGATAAATCAGTCGCCATTGAAGTACTACCTAAAGCAACTAGAGACGGATCATTCATAGTTTGGGGCGGTGCCCAAACACCCGAGGTGACATTTTTATTTCTAAAGTCAGCGCGAAGCCCTAGACCGAGTGTACCTCCCGCAAGGTCCATTTGGTAGCCGTAACCTACGCCAAAAGTGATGTCTTGGAAATAACCAATCATATCATTTGTAAAATTCAGAGCAAGACCTCCATGTAGAAAATTCAACGGAATATTCGAAGAAAAGTTCTGTGTGGTAGGCGCATTGTCGAATCCCACCCACTGCGAACGGTGTGCTGCGGAAAGACAAATGGCGTCTCCTGCTCCAGTAACGCCTGGATTGTAGAAGATTTTATTGTTTGCAAACTGCGTGAACTGCACATCTTGCTGAGCCCAAAGGGCTGAGCTGCAGAGTATTGCAAACAGGGCGATACGGGTTTTTTTCATTTGGTTTTGCGCAAACATGTTTTCAGTTGCCGCTAAAGATAGAAAAATTCCTTTGCGAACGACACTTTTATCGGTTAGTTATCACGCTTTTTGCTGTGCCTTCCACCATCTCGAGGGTATTTTTCCATTCAAAGCTTCTGTATAATCTTCATAATCACAGGGCACTAGAGTAGTTCTGTTGGAATCCGGCCCTCCTTTTGGAATTTCTATCCACCAGCGTCCGCTCGTAGGACTTTTATGAAAATGAACTTCATCCTCTTCGTCGACCAGAACAGTGTATTTTTCATAATTGGCGCGTGAGCCTATCGGATAATCGCCAAATCGCAGCGAAAGTCCTTCGAGAAAATACCACAGTGCATGGGCACAAAGGTGCGCGCTTTGACCATTTCGATCGAGCCTTGGATTGTATTCAAAGAGTCCTAATTGGGTCAGACGATCACTCATGCCCGCATATCGCGTGATTGCGCACAAGTCTTCACCGCTTAATCCATGTGGTGAAGTGTAAAATGTTCCTGGATTGTAGCTTTGACGCACAGCACTCATGTCTATACTGACTAAGTCAGCGTCACGTAAGAAAGGCTCTGTGCGAGCTATTTGATTTTGTATTTGACCTAATCGGACTGCTTCGAAAAAAAGTTTATCTATAAGTGCGATTTCTTCCGGGTTATTAAAATAGGTCTGGTAGCCAAGGTTTGTGAAGTTGTAGAGGTTGTGTGGTTCTTGGAGTACGAGATGAGAAACGTAGCTCTGATGGTCTAAATCTCGCCCTTCTGAGCCGACGTCAAGTCGGGCATCAACACTGACAATATTTACGGTTTGTTCGAGCGAGTCATAACCACGGTAATTCGCGTACGTAAGTTCCTGTGAGCCTCCTATGGTGATCAGTACGATCTGCCTCTGGAGTAATTCTTGAGTGATTTCCTTGAGTAAAAGTAATGTGTCTGTATGACGTTCGCCCTTGTAGAGATTGCCCAGGTCGGCTATACCATAGTCCCATTTTCCCTTGTACAATTGGTACAGGAATGGTCGTATCGCATCGGCGGCACCATCGCAACCTACGTTTCGATACGCCCTGCGATCTTCTTGTACCCCAATGATGGCGACTTTGATGCCGTCGAGATCGGGTAGACCTTCCATTTCAGTGTGGCGACGAATACTTCGTCCCAATTGATTGGCGTCTAATACGGGAAGTGCATCGATAACACTTTCAGGGACAGGGCTGAGATGTTCCACGGGCAAATCATTTACCCGACCAATTTAGAACCTTATTTGCGCTTTGCCCGACGCTTTGTGGGGCCAGCTTTGATAAGTTCTTCACAAGCGGCACGGTCTAAAGTTTCGGGATCCGTGTCTTTAGGAATCTTAAAATTCTTTCCTTCAGATTTGATATACGGCCCATAGCGACCTTTAAGGACTTGAATTAATGGCTCCTCGGTAAATTCCGCAATCGTGTTNTTCGCCGCACCAGCTTCTTTTTCTTCAATTACAGCTACCGCTTTTTCAAGACTTACGGTTTCGGGTGCATCTTCTGTAAGGCTGTAAAATTTCTTATTCCACATCACGTAAGGGCCATAGCGGCCAACGTTTGCCTTTACCTCGAGATCTTTATAATCGCCGACGATGCGTGGAAGAATTTCCTTGCGTAAAGCCATCTCTAAGGTGGCATCATAAAAACCAACACCTTGAGGGAGCTTCTTGAAACGCGGTTTAGTTTCTTCATCACCGTCACCGAATTGGAATACAAAACCATAACGCGCAAGTTTGACATAAACCGGCTCACCTGTACCTGGTTCCTCACCTAAAACACGACTTGCACGCGCATTTTCAGGTGCGTTTTCGATAAGTGGATGGAATTCTCCGTAAAATTCTTTAATGCTGTCTTGCCAGCCAATTTCTCCTGCAGCTACGGTATCGAAGTTTGCTTCTGCTTTTGCAGTGAATTGGTAATCCATGATCAAGCCATAGTGCTCGAGTAGGAAGTCCGTTACCACGCGACCGATGTCTGTAGGGAACAATTTATTCTTATCAGCCCCATAGGTTTCAGTATCTACACGGGCAGAAACTCCTTCGGCCGTTGCACTTAACACATGGTATTCACGCTTATTGCCCTCAAGACTGTCCTTGATGACGTAGTTTCGTTTTTGAATGGTGGAAATGGTCGGGGCATAAGTCGATGGTCGACCAATGCCGAGCTCTTCTAATTTCTTTACCAACGAGGCTTCAGTATAGCGCGGTGTATGCTTAGTGAAGCGTTCGGTTGCCGTAATTTCCTTTGAAGTCAAGGTGCCGCCCTTTTGGACTGCCGGTAGTTGACCGTCCAATTCATCCGTACCCTCGTCATCAGTTCCTTCTTGATATACACGAATGAAACCGTCGAATTTAATTACCTGACCACGTGCAGTAAAGCGCTGTGCATCAGGTTGTTCCTGATTGAATAGTTTGATGGTGGTGTTTTCTAATTTCGCATCAGCCATTTGTGAGGCGATGGTGCGTTTGTAGATTAGGTCGTATAGTTTTTTCTGACGGTCATCTCCACCGGCCATACTCTTTGCAAAGCTTGTTGGACGAATAGCCTCGTGCGCCTCTTGAGCGCCTTTGTTTTTTGTCGCAAACTTCCGTGCTTGGTGGTATTCTGGACCATAACTCTGCTCAACATGTGCTGCGATGCCTGCAATGGCATCGTTGCTCAAATTAAAGCTATCCGTTCTCATGTAAGTAATGTGTCCGGCTTCGTACAGGCGTTGCGCCAGCGTCATGGTTTGGCTCACACTAAAGCCTAATTTTCTGCTCGCTTCTTGTTGCAACGTTGACGTTGTAAAAGGTGCTGCAGGGCTGCGTTTACCTGGACGCATTTCAACGCTCTCTACCTCGTATGTTGCGCCAACACAACCGTTCAAAAAGACTTTAGCTTCTTCTTGTGTCTTGAAATTAGTACTTACATCGGCCTTAAAGCTGATTTTTCCATCGCTGAAAATACCGCTGACCTTATAGCTAGAGGTTACTTCGTGGCCCTCGATTTCTCTTTCTTTCTCTACGATTAAGCGAACCGCGACACTTTGAACACGCCCTGCACTTAAGCCGCGTTGAATGCTTTTCCAAAGCACCGGGCTCAGTTCATAACCTACAAGTCTGTCGAGTACTCGACGCGCTTGTTGGGCATCGACCAATTCCTTATTGATCTTTCTAGGATTCTCAACCGCACGTAGGATGGCTGTTTTGGTGATCTCATTGAAAACGATTCGTTCTGTATTGTCATCTTTTAGGCCTAAACTTTCGTAAAGATGCCATGCGATGGCCTCTCCTTCACGGTCCTCATCCGACGCGAGCCAAACTTTGTCAACTTTCTTAGCAGCTGCCTTAAGCTCCTTGACCAGACTGGTTTTGTCTTTTGAAACACAATATTCCGGTTGGAAATTATTTTCGATGTCAATGGCCATTCCTTTATCGCACAAATCGCGAATGTGTCCATAGGAGGATAGGACTTGGAAATCGGCGCCTAAGTACTTCTGAATGGTCTTTGCCTTTGCAGGTGACTCAACGATTACGAGATTCTTTGCCATAGGATGCGGGGTGCATTTTAATTATTGCCGCAAAGTAAAGGCTAAAAATCGGCAACTTTCAACTCCTNNTATNANGGAGTGGTTTTCGAGGNTTNNGTATTACTACGTAATAGATTTTTTAAAATCGGACAAATTGTCAGNATTGCTTGTATCTTTGTANCACCGCGAAAGAAAGTAAAGTTTTGAGCGGANTANAANTATGGAAGCAAAGACAAAGCGCGCAAGCGGAAGGGGTCTCTACGCCGAGGGCGATAAGAACCCACATGAACACGACGGAACGGTTCTCGAGACTAAAAACCCGACGGGAACAAAAAAACTCTATATAGAGTCGTACGGTTGTCAGATGAATTTCTCTGACAGCGAGATTGTTGCATCTGTTTTGGGTAAGGAAGGTTACACTACCACGCAAAATGCGGAGGAAGCAGATCTAGTATTGTTGAATACTTGTTCTATTCGTGATAAGGCAGAACAAACTGTTCGTAACCGACTCAATCATTTTAACGGCCACAAGAGAAAGAACCCTGAGATGAAAATTGGGGTGTTGGGTTGTATGGCAGAACGAGTAAAAGGTAAACTTCTAGAAGAAGAGAAGCTGGTCGATTTAGTAGTTGGTCCAGATGCCTACAGAGATTTACCGAATCTATTGCAAGAACTAGACGGCGGAAGAAAGGCAGTCAATGTTATTTTGAGTAAGGAAGAAACCTACGATGATATTGAGCCGGTTCGCTTGGGTGGCAATGGCGTAAGTGCATTCGTGTCCATTACTCGTGGCTGTGATAACATGTGTACGTTCTGTGTAGTCCCGTTTACTCGTGGCCGAGAACGTTCGCGTAATCCGCAGACCATTGTAGACGAAGTATTGGATTTATCAAAACGCGGGTACAAGGAAATCACCTTATTAGGGCAAAACGTAGACAGCTACCTGTGGTATGGTGGCGGTTTGAAAAAAGATTTTGAAAAGGCTTCGGATGTAGCCAAAGCTAGTGCTGTGCATTTCGCTGATCTCATGTCTATGGTTGCAGAGGCAGCACCGCACATGCGCATTCGCTTTTCCACTTCGAATCCACAAGATATGCGCGACGATGTGCTGGAAACCATTGCGAAATACAAAAACATCTGCAATTACATCCATTTACCGGTGCAGTCGGGTTCGTCACGCATCTTAGAATTGATGAATCGGGGTCACAACCGCGAAGAATATATGGCACTCATTGACCGCATTCATCGTATTATTCCGGGTTGCGCTATCAGTCATGATATGATTTCAGGATTTCCAACGGAAACCGAAGAGGATCATCAAGAGACGTTGAGTCTTATGGATTATGTGAAATACGATTTCGGCTACATGTTCTTCTACAGCGAGCGTCCCAATACGTATGCTGCGAGAAAATTAGAAGACGATGTTCCTGAAGAGATTAAGAAACGTCGCTTAACGGAAATCATCCAATTACAAAGCAAACACAGTTTATACCGTCACGAGCAAATGGTCGGAAAGACATTTGAAGTTCTCGTAGAAGGAACCTCTAAGAAAAGCGAGGCACAATTGTTTGGACGAACAGATACCAATAGTGTGGTGGTTTTTGATCGACACGATTTTAAACCAGGCGACTTTGTTCACGTTAAGATTAATAGTTGTACTACGGCTACATTGTTGGGTTCAGTAGTAGCAAGCCCGGAGGCTTAAATACATTGGAGCTATGTCAGATATCAAGAGCATTAAACAACGTTTCGGAATTATTGGGGTAAGTCCATTGTTGGACCGCGCCTTAGAGAAGGCCGTGCAAGTTGCGCCCACAGATATAAGCGTGCTCGTCACCGGTGAGAGTGGTGTAGGTAAAGAGAGCATACCGAAGATTATTCATGCACTGAGTCACAGAAAACACAACCCTTACATCGCAGTAAACTGTGGTGCTATTCCAGAAGGAACCATAGATTCGGAACTTTTCGGTCATGAAAAAGGGGCTTTTACTGGAGCTACTGGAGCGCGTAAAGGATATTTTGAGGAGGCCGATGCGGGTACTATCTTTCTAGATGAAGTGGGCGAGCTACCTATGCCTTCTCAAGTTCGGTTGTTACGCGTCCTTGAAACGGGAGAATTTATTCGCGTGGGTGCCTCGAGAGCGAATAAAATTGATGTTCGTGTCGTGGGAGCCACGAATGTGGGAATGCTTAATGCTATCAAAAATCACAAATTCCGTGAGGATTTGTATTACAGATTAAATACGGTAGAAATTCATCTGCCACCCTTGCGAGAACGCCCTTCAGATATACATCTGTTGTTTCGAAAATTTGCTTCTGATTTCGCCAATAAATACCATCTTCCACCGCTACGCCTCGACGATGAGGCAGTGCGATTGTTAGAGCATTACCGTTGGCCAGGAAACATTCGTCAGTTGCGCAACCTCGCTGAGCAAATGAGTGTGATCGAAACGACGCGTCTAGTGGGTAAGGAAGTGCTAAAGGCCTATTTGCCCGAGGTGGATGCTCCGAACCTTCCTGCATTGGCTAATTCTCGCATCAGTGATGGCGTGAGTAATGCGGATTTTGCAAAAGAACGCGAGGCATTGTACAAACTTTTATTCGAGATGCGTTCGGAATTAAACGCCCTAAAAAAAGCAGTCCAGAATGGTGAAGGCTTCTATGAGGGTGTACAGCGCGAATATCCGCAGATTGGCGCTGAATATACCGATCGTTCTTCAGTAACGCCTTATACTGGAAATGGGTCTAACGACGTTTCTTTTGTAAATCCGGATGAATACGATTCATTTGAGGACGATGAGCATACTATCGAAATTGAGAACCTGAGTCTCGTAGACAAAGAAATTGAATTGATAAAAAAGGCATTGGATAAGACTCAAGGAAAACGAAAGGCCGCTGCTAAAGAATTGGGTATATCCGAACGTACCTTGTACCGCAAGATTAAACAATACAACCTGGAATAATGCGCTTATTTTTGTTCTTTCCTGCAGTGCTGTTTCTCCTCATCCTTTCAGGGTGTAAAGGCGGTTATAGTTTTACTGGAGGAAATGTAGGAGATGCAAAGACATTAAATGTGGATTTCTTTGATAACACCGCTGCAATTGTGAATCCCGAGATGTCACAGATTTTTACCGAATCCTTGAAAGACATCTTTGTTCAGCAAACTTCATTGCGTTTGGTTGAGGGGCCGGCAGATATGGAATTTTCGGGCGCCATTACAGATTACAGTTTACGACCACAAGCGGCACGCGGCCCGAGTGAGGTTTCACAGATGCGCTTCACCATTTCCGTTAAGGTTTCCTTTGAAAACAGTATTGCCAACAAGAACAGTTTTGAGCAGCGTTTTAGTAGATCTAGAGATTACGATGCGGATTTGAATTTTTCCGATATTGAAACGGAATTGGCAGCGGAGATTATGAAAGAATTGACAGAAGATATTTTAAACCGGGCTATTGCCAATTGGTAGATGAACGCAAAGAAAATCGAAGAATTATATGCCTACCCTGAGCGTTTAAACGCGTCGGAGCTTGCTATGCTCAAACAGGCGGTATCGGATTTTCCTTATGCAGCACCGTTACAAGCACTCTACATGAAAGCATTGCAGCAGCAAGAAAGCTACTTGTTGCCAGCCCAAGTAAAGCGCACTGCCATTGCTACACCAAATCGAGAAGCTTTAAAAGTATATTTTGAAAGTAGCACGAGTTTAGCAGCTCCTGTTGAAGGGAAATTGAGCGATGTGGCCATTACTAGTCCAATTGAAAAAATCGCTGCGTCACCTATACCCGCTGAGGTTGTGAAAAAAACGCCGGTTGCAAAAAAGAAAAAAACAAAGAAAGCTTCGGCTCCTCCTGCACCTAAAACGAAGGTTACAAAACCTGTTGCCCCAAAGAATGCAATCGGAGCCCCCGAAGATCTATCACATTTGCCGGAGGCTGTACGAAATGCTATTCTTAGATCTCGAGCGTTACGAGGTAAAGATGCACCAGTAAAAGCAGTCGTTAAGCCAGCTGAATCGCTGAAGAAAGAGGAGAACAATCGACCTTCTTTAACTTCCGAAAAACCAAGTGATGCGGTTTCAAAAGATTCAGTTGCTGAGGTCACTGTTGCTCAAAGTGCAGCGGACGCGGTGCAAAAGCCTAAAAAGAAGGCTGTTGAGGCAGAAGAGGTGAAAGAACAATCTTCGTTGAATCATTCAAGCACAGCTATTGAAACCACGAAAATCGCCATCGACATACCCTCGTTTGAATTGGAAACCGATTTAAAAGGCACTCCAACGCAGGATCCGCATGCCTCAGCACAATCGTTAGAGGAATCTCCGGCTTGGGAGGCGCCTGAAGAACGTGAGATGCCGTTCAGTGAAAAGGCATCCTTTCTGCAGTGGTTAAATGCAGAATCGCAGGCTGCGCCCGCTGCGGTTTCTTCAGCTAAAAAGGTTTCAGCGGTAGGACGTGATATTAAAAAAATTATTCGTGAGTTGCCCAAGTTTGAAGGCAACAAGCGCGACGGGAAAATCAATGTTTTTAGTCTTGAAGCAGATGGACAAGGTCGCTTTGTAACGGAAACATTGGCAGAGATTTACCTGAAGCAAGGACTTTTTGAGAAGGCAATTAAATCCTACGAGGTACTAAGTTTGAAATACCCGGAAAAAAGTAGTTTCTTTGCCGACCGAATTAGAGCAATTAAGAAAGAAAAGAACTCATGACAGCATTATTCTCCATATTGATCGTAGTAGTGTCGATCCTACTCGTTTTGGTGATTCTCGTTCAAAATCCTAAAGGCGGTGGTTTGAGCTCTGCATTTGGAGGTGATAGCCCACAGATGTTGGGCGGTGTTAAAAAGACAACGGACTTTTTAGACAAAGCAACTTGGGCCTTGGTCATTGGTTTGTTCGTTCTTGTGATCGGTATGAACCTTGTTTCGACGGATGCAGATGTTGTTTTAGAAGATACCTTGATTAACGAACAAGTTGAGGATGCTATGCCGTTCCAGCCACAAATGCCTGCAGCTCCTGCTGGAGAAGCGGCACCTACTGGTGAGGCTCCTGTAGAAGGAATGCCTGAGAGCGTAGAATAATCCGTCAATTTGACTTTACTATACGGCCCGCGCAGCTCCGCTGCGCGGGTTTTTATTTTTTGTGTGTCAAAATTTCGCGCGGCGGCCGCCGCGCGATGACACTCTGACACAGAAAATGCTTTGGCATAAAATTTCATGTAAAAGAGTGGAAACTGTAACTAAAAACATAAATCATGGCAGATTTAAACATTCGTCCATTAGCTGACAGAGTAATCATTGAACCTGCAGCTGCTGAAACTACGACTGCATCTGGAATCATTATTCCTGATACAGCGCAAGAGAAGCCTCAAAAAGGCATGGTAGTAGCCGTAGGTCCAGGTAAAAAAGATGAGCCTATGACTGTAAATATTGGTGACGTGGTATTGTACGGTAAGT
Organism: Cryomorphaceae bacterium; assembly: GCA_002685435.1. The sequence goes on from NYXD01000037.1 coordinate 11,128, forward strand.
ACAGCGGAACTGAGTTTAAGTATGAAAATGGTGATTACCTCATTATGCGTGAGGCAGACATCATGGCAATTGTTTAATCAAACGAAAAAACCATAAATCATGGCAAAAGAAATTTCATTTGACGTAGATGCAAGAAACAGCTTAAAGGCTGGTGTAGATGCATTGGCAGATGCGGTAAAAGTGACCCTAGGTCCCAAAGGCCGCAACGTAATAATAGAAAAAGCATTCGGAGCACCGCACGTAACTAAAGACGGTGTCACTGTAGCGAAAGAAATTGAGCTGGAAGACAAGTTGCAAAACTTGGGCGCACAGATGGTAAAAGAAGTAGCCTCTAAAACTGCAGACATCGCAGGTGATGGAACTACTACAGCTACTGTTTTGGCTCAAGCAATTTATCACCACGGATTGAAGAACGTGGCCGCAGGAGCGAACCCCATGGATTTGAAGCGCGGTATCGACAAAGCAGTTACCGCTTTAGTTGCTGAATTAAAGTCCCTTAGCCAAGAGGTGGGTGACGACAACAGTAAGATAGAGCAAGTCGCTTCAATATCATCAAACAACGACAGTACCATCGGTAAATTGATTGCAGAGGCAATGGCCAAAGTGAAAAATGAAGGTGTTATTACTGTTGAAGAAGCGAAGGGTACAGAAACGTATGTTGATGTAGTTGAAGGCATGCAGTTTGATCGTGGATACTTGAGCCCTTATTTCACAACCAATACTGAGAAGATGGTTGCTGAATTGGAAAATCCATTAATTCTGATTTACGATAAAAAAGTAAGCTCTATGAAGGAATTGCTTCCTGTATTAGAGCCGGCAGCCCAAAGCGGTCGCCCATTATTGATTATTGCAGAAGATGTGGATGGCGAAGCTTTAGCAACATTAGTNGTNAACCGNATTCGNGGCTCACTCAAAATNGCTGCNGTNAAAGCACCAGGATTTGGTGACCGTCGNAAGGCAATGCTNGAGGANATCGCCNTCTTAACNGGCGGTCAAGTNATTTCTGAGGAGCGCGGTATGACGCTTGAAGGNGCGACTATGGAGATGCTGGGAACNGCAGAAAAAGTGACCATCGATAANGACAACACCACAGTTGTAAACGGTGCNGGTGANNGTGAAGCTATCGCAAGTCGAGTGAATCAAATCAAAGCACAAATCGAAAATACTACTTCGGATTACGATCGCGAAAAATTGCAAGAACGTTTAGCGAAACTCGCTGGCGGTGTTGCTGTTCTTTACGTCGGAGCTGCTTCTGAAGTTGAAATGAAGGAGAAGAAAGACCGCGTAGATGATGCACTTGCAGCTACTAAAGCCGCAGTAGAAGAGGGCTTCGTTCCCGGAGGTGGTGTAGCGCTTGTTCGTGTAAGCTCAGCGCTAGAAGACCTTAAAGGCGAAAACGAAGACGAAAGCACCGGTATTCAAATCATTTCGAAAGCAATCGAAGAGCCGTTGCGTCAGATTGTGCACAATGCAGGTCTGGAAGGCTCGGTAGTCGTTGCCAAAGTTAAAGAAGGCAAAGGCGACTTCGGTTTTAATGCGAAGACCGACGTTTACGAAAACATGTATGATGCAGGTGTTATTGATCCGACGAAAGTTACGCGTGTCGCGCTCGAAAATGCAGCATCAGTTGCAGGGTTGTTGTTGACCACAGAAGCCACGATTACTGAGATTCCTAAGGAAGAGCCAGCAATGCCACCAGGCGGTGGTATGGGCGGCGGNATGGGAATGATGTAATTTATTCGCGTGTATCGCATAAAAACGAAAGCCACTCCTTGATTGGGGTGGCTTTTTTTATAATCTCAATCGGCTCCTTACGGCGAACCGGTTCTCTTAAATGTAGTAGGGAACGAAGCTGTCAGTTATAAGGAAAAGGCTTCGAGGTACTTAGTGATGTAACTTTCGCGATCACGGTATTTGTATTGCATGATGTACCGCGGATGCTCTAAGGCAATCAATTCAGGCGTAAAATTAAATTCTTTGTTCAATTGGGTTAGAAATTTCAAATTCTTTCCTGTTCCAAAGACAATGATGCGTTCGTTTTTACCAGCCAATTCAATTTGAGCTCGTATTTGCTCGAGTAGATAAGGTGCAAGCGCTTTTGCGAAACTCGTCCGGTCGTAGTAATTAAAATTAACCATGCCGCCCTTCTTTCGAATAGTAAAGCCTAAAGGACAAACGGATCCGATAAAAAAGTCTTGATAAAATGCTTTGGCACCTCCAAAAGCTTCGATCGCCTCGTAAACGAATACGGAGCTAGGTTCGTGTGTAGTGAAAGCGTCAAAAGAAATACCGCATCCCACAAGGCGTTTAGTATCTGTAAATGGAATACCAGTGGCTCCAGCACCCAGTCTTCCGGGGTTTATACCTAATATTAAATTTCGTGGTTTATTGTCGCTGTAAAAGGTGTGATAGAAATCGGAGAGGGCCTGTCCTTGAGCCGGACTAGCGCCTTCAAACGGATTGAGAACAGCTAAATCGTCATCCAGGAAAGTGTGATCAAAGTCTAACCCGTGATAGAAAGCCAAAATGCGCTGGGCCTTGGTCATTTCTTATTGAATTGGGTCATGGTAAGTCTTGTGCCTGCGAGTGCGAAACTTTGTATGGCTTTCACACAGTGCTCTACAAGACTAGGAAGGTCTAGCATTTCATCTTCATTCCATTCGCCGAGGACATAGTCTACTTGACGTCCCTTAGGAAAATCGCTGCCAATACCGAACTTGAGTCGAGGGTAGTCATTACGGCCCAATTTCGCTTGAATATCTTTCAAGCCATTATGCCCGGCATCAGAACCTTTTTCACGAATGCGCACTGCGCCTAATGGCAACGCGAGATCATCCACGATTACTAAAACATTTTCAATGGGAATATTTTCCTCCTGCATCCAATAGCGTACTGCATTTCCACTAAGATTCATGAAGGTGGTCGGCTTAATTAATCGAAACGTACGTCCTTTAATCTTAGCCACTGCCGTAAGCGCGTAGCGCCCAGGTTCAAAAACAACATTGGACGCCTTCGCAAAGGCGTCCAATGTCAAAAAACCTATGTTATGACGGGTATTTTCATATTCGGTGCCAGGATTACCTAGACCTACAATGAGGAATTTCTTCATACCCGTAAAGGTAAAAATTATTCAGCAGCAGCTTCTGCTGTAGCTTCAGCACCTTCTTCAGCACCTTCTTCAGCATCTTCTTCGTCTTCGTCAACAGCACCACGCGCTTTCTTGACGGTAACAATTACTGCNGTAGAAGCATTTAGNATTTCAAATCCTTCAGACTTCACATCGCTTACACGAATAGATTNCCCTATTCTAAGNTTGTTAATGTCTAAATCAACGCTCTCAGGCAATTGGCCTGGGACTGCNCGAACGCTTAGCTTGCGAAGAACACTCTTCANTTTACCACCNTTCAATACACCGAGTGCTTGACCGTGCAGAACCACTGGAATGTCCATGGTTACAGGCTTGCCTTCTACCAACTGGATGAAGTCAATGTGAATCAACTGGTCAGTTACCGGGTGGAACTGTAAATCTTGAATCACGGCTTCAACAGTAGTAGCTCCTACAGTTACTTTCGCAGTTTTTGCCTCAGCAGTATATACTAAGCCTTTGAAGGCGAGTGTAGGTGCAGAGAAGTGAATAGGTGCTTCGCCACCGTAAATAACACACGGTACGTTGCCCGCCTTACGCTCTAGTTGAGCGTATTTAGAACCAAAGTTGGTTCTTTCGTTTCCTTGAATTTCAACAGACTTCATCTGATCTAGTTTATTCNGGTATTACATTATAAAGTGTCCTGAAATACTCTCATGGTGGTGAACATTTTTCATCACCTGAGCAAACATTTCAGCAACGGAGATCACACGGATCTTTGGGTTCTCACTNGTTTGGGGAATGGTATCAGTAATGACCAATTCCTCCAATGCGCTTTGAGCAATGCGCTCATGCGCGGGACCGCTTAACACGCCGTGTGTACAATACGCACGAACGGTCTTTGCGCCCTTTTCTTTTAACATTTCAGCAGCCTTACATAAAGTACCGCCGGTATCGACCATGTCATCAACAAGTATGACGTTCTTGCCTTCGACTTCGCCGATTACNGTCATTTTATCAATGACATTCGCTTTCTTTCGTTGNTTGTAGCAAATCACTACTTCNGCTTCTAGCTTCCTTCCGTAAGCATGTGCACGTTTAGCACCACCCATATCAGGAGAGGCGATACATAAATCACCAAGCTGCATTTTTTCAATGTCTTTAATAAACATTGCAGAGCTGAACAAATGATCAACAGGTACTTCAAAAAATCCTTGAATCTGATCAGCGTGCAAGTCCATAGTCATGACGCGCGTCGCACCTGCTGCCATCAGCATTTTAGCTGCCAGTTTTGCGCCTATCGGGACTCTTGGTTTATCCTTGCGGTCTTGACGCGCTAATCCAAAGTAAGGTATAACTGCAGTAATGTGTTTTGCGGATGCGCGCTTTGCAGCATCGCACAACAACAATAATTCCATCAAGTTATCTGCCGGTGGATTTGTGCTTTGTATGAGAAATACACGTGTTCCGCGAACAGTTTCTTCGAATGAAGGACAAATTTCACCATCGCTAAACTCCGTGATCTTCACATTACCCATGGGTATGCCATAACGCCCAGCAATCTGCGTTGCTAGGTGCATGGTGTGTCTACCGGCGAAAATTTTAGCTTCAGGTACCATTTGTACTGTATATCAGTGTTCTTGTAGCGGTTTAAGCTCCTCCGAAGAGGGGTGCAAATGTAAGTAAAAGAACAGAAAAATACACCTAAATCTAGGTGGGATTGAAATTCTTTCTTTTAAAAGTTAGGAGAATTAGAAAACCCCCTTATTTTTGCCGTCCAATTCAACCTTGCCTTGGTGGCGGAATTGGTAGACGCGCTGGATTCAAAATCCAGTTCCTTCGGGAGTGCGGGTTCGATTCCCGCCCAAGGTACCACACTTCGGTAGCGCTTCGCGGCCGAAAAACTAAGAAACCCATTTCGAGCATACTCGAGGATGGGTTTTTTAGTTTTTAAACACAGTAGAACACCATTGTTAAAGCTTGTTTTTGAATGAATTCTCGAGAACTATGAAAAAAGTTTTGGCCGTTTAGCGGCACTAAATTCTACGCAATGCATGTGGTGCGAAAAATCTTCAAGGCATTGCCTAAGATGATACCCGCTACTGTTGACGGAAAACCGGTGCGAATCCAATATACTATACCCGTCAACGCGAACGTAAAATAATTGGCCCTGCCGTACCCCGGCTTCGACCCGAAAGTTCTAAATTCACAGCTTCATGACAGCAGAAGAACAACAAAAGCAGCAAAAATACGATCGGGCATACCTGCGAATGGCACAGGAGTGGGCACAACTTAGTCATTGTAACCGCAAAAAAGTCGGCGCATTGATTGTCAAAGATCGAATGATTATTTCGGATGGATTTAATGGTACGCCTACTGGATTTGAGAATCCTTGTGAGGATGAGGAGAATTATACAAAATGGTATGTGTTGCATGCTGAGGCAAACGCCATTCTCAAAGTTGCCGGTAGTCCAGCTTCCGCTCAAGGGGCAACACTTTATTTGACGTTAAGCCCGTGTAAGGAATGCAGTAAACTAGTGCATCAAGCAGGTATTCGCCGGTTGGTTTACATCAATAAATACAAAGATGATAGTGGTTTACGCTTTTTAGAGAAGGCAGGTGTTAAAACGCAACAGTTGGCTGTCGAATGAAGCGTGATTCAGTAGTCTTGTGGGTTTTTGGGTTCCTCATTTTTGGGGTATGGATTGGCTTACAGTTTCGTTCTGATGCGCAACCTAAACGGTCAAAATTGGATCAATTTTTTCGTTTTCTCGAATACGAATATGTAGATACTCTAGATATTGACGCATTGATGGACGATGCGATGAATCACGTTCTAAGTTCCCTCGATCCGCACAGCACGTTCATTCCAGCCGAAGATGATGCGTACATAACGCAGCGAATGCAGGGGAACTTTTCCGGTATCGGAGTGGAATTCCGTATTCACAAAGACACATTGGTCTTTGTGAATATTATGAAAAATAGTCCTGCAGCATCCTACGGCCTTTTACCGGGAGATCGAATAGTTACGATAGACGGAGATACAATTACAGGACCNCAGCTTACTAATGAAGAAGTTACAAANAGAATTAAGGGCGAAGAAGGTTCTTATGTTACTTTCGGCATCCTGCGGGATGGATTGACGCTAACCGCGGCCGTTCAGCGCGGTATCATTCCCTTAGAAAGTGTGGTCAGTACCCAGATGCTTGGTAGCTTGGGTTATGTACGTGTAGAGCGCTTCGCTGAAACAACGCACGATGAGCTGCTGGTTGCATTGAATAGATTAGATAGTTTGCAAATGCGTGGNCTAATTTTAGATTTACGTGGTAATCCTGGCGGATACCTGCACGAAGCAGTGGCCATTGCCGATGAATTTTTGGGTGAAGAGAAAAGTATCGTAATTACGAAATANGGTGATGGCAGGATGCATACTTCCAAAGCCTCCGGCGGTGAGCGCTATGAAGATTTGCCCGTACATATTATCATAGACGGAAACAGTGCTAGTGCTTCAGAAGTCGTAACAGGTGCCTTGCAAGATCATGATCGAGCCACCGTTTATGGATCGACCTCCTTCGGAAAAGGGTTGGTACAAGAAGATAAAATCTTGTCTGACGGCTCTAAAGTGAGGTTAACTGTCGCCTATTATTTTACACCTTCGGGTCGGTCGATTCAAAAGCCATATGATGGCGCAGATCTTCNTGGCCAAATGGAAGGTGCTGTTTTTACTAGCGATAGCGGGAAGGTGCTTCTTGCAAGCGGTGGAATTGAGCCTGATATTTATTTACCGGCCGATTCTTCCAATAGCTACTACTGGAGCATGTCCTTTGGTACTATGGACGCCTTTGCATTCGAGCAGATAGATGCTCAGCGTGTAGATTTTCAACTGTGGACGTTTGATAGATTCGTGACCGATTTTGAACTCTCGGACATGCAACTCTATTCATTTCTGGAATATGGAAGCTATGGTCTGGTGTTGGAAGATTTATCGAGCGTAGATATCAAAGAAATCAGATTCCTTTTAAAGGCAGCATACGCTAAGAATATTTGGGGTTTCGATGCATATAGAAATGTACTTCGTACTGACGATTCCGTTTTAAAAGAAGTTGTACGTTCTGCATCGGCTGCTTTGAAATAAGAAATCCCACCACCGACAAGCGGTAATGGGATNTTCTTAGGCTTTAAAGCGCGGTTACTTCCTAGTGGTCGTGACCTTCGTGCTCGTCTGCAGCAGCTTCTTCAGTTGCTTCTTCTGCAACCTCTTCAGTAGCCTCTTCAGCAGTAGTATCAGCTTCCTCAGTAACCTCTTCAGCCACTTCTTCAGCTACGACTTCTTCTGTTACGACTTCTTCCGTTACTTCAGCTTCTTCAGCAGGAGCTGCACACGCAGTCATTGCAACAGCAACAACAGCAGCAGCAAATAATTGTACCTTTTTCATTTTGCGAATGATTTTAGTTTATAAACAGTGGAAAATTAACTGAAAATCAAATGTCTACAATTAATTTGTCATTAAAGTTTTGAAAATTGTGCGCTCAAGGATACTTTTTCAGTAACCAGGGCACTTAATTCCGCCATTGGTATACGGATTTGTTCCATCGTATCTCTAAATCGGACCGTCAATGTGTTGTCTTCAAGAGTCTGGTGGTCTACCGTAACACAAAGAGGGGTTCCGGCCGCGTCTTGGCGACGGTAACGCTTTCCTATTGCATCTTTTTCGTCGTATTTAACCATATGATCAAATTTCAACGAATTCATTACCTGACGTGCTTTTTCGGGAAGCCCATCTTTCTTCAATAACGGCAAAACAGCTACTTTGTAAGGGGCTAAGAATGCAGGAATGTTCATTACTGTGCGTGTTGAACCGTCTTCCAATTTTTCCGTTTGTAGACTATTGGATAGAATTGCCAAAAACATTCGGTCCAGACCTATCGAGGTTTCAACGACGTACGGCACATAATTNTCACCCAACTCAGGATCGAAATATTGTAATTTTTTACCACTAAATTCCTCGTGCTGTTTTAANTCAAAGTCAGTTCTCGAATGAATACCCTCTAATTCTTTAAAGCCAAATGGNAACTTAAATTCAATNTCAGCGGCNGCGTTGGCATANTGNGCTAGTTTTTCGTGATCGTGNAACCTNTAATTGCTTGCATCAATACCTAAACTCTTGTGCCAGGCAAGGCGCTTTTCCTTCCATGTTTCGTACCATTCCATTTCCGTACCAGGGCGAACAAAAAATTGCATCTCCATCTGCTCAAATTCGCGCATTCTAAATATGAATTGACGTGCAACAATCTCATTTCTAAATGCCTTCCCGATTTGGGCAATTCCAAACGGTATTTTCATGCGGCCAGTTTTCTGAACGTTTAGATAGTTCAAGAAAATGCCTTGGGCGGTCTCTGGGCGAAGGTATAAAGTTGAAGCACCTTCGGCTACGGACCCCATTTGAGTGCCAAACATTAAGTTGAATTGGCGCACATCGGTCCAATTCATAGAGCCACTCACCGGACATTTAATTTGTTCGTCTTCAATAAGCTGTTTGACATCTGCGAGATTTTCAGCTTCCATGGATTTTACAAAGCGGTCCATAATGGAGCGAATTTTTTCATGGTAACCGACTACACGTGGATTCGTAGATTCAAATTGCGCGCGTTCAAAGCTGTCACCGAAACGCTTAGCTGCTTTGCCAACTTCTTTTTCAATCTTTTGGCGAATTTTTTCGACATGATCTTCAATCAACACGTCTGCCCGGTAGCGCTTTTTACTGTCTTTATTATCAATCAACGGGTCATTAAAAGCATCGACATGCCCTGAAGCTTTCCAGGTCGTAGGATGCATAAAAATGGCGGAATCAATTCCCACGATATTTTCATGCATTTGCACCATTGATCCCCACCAATAGGCTTTGATATTATTTTTAAGGAGTGCTCCGTTCTGGCCGTAATCGTAAACAGCGCTTAGGCCGTCATAAATTTCACTGCTTTGAAAGATAAACCCGTACTCTTTGGCGTGGGCAATGACATTTTTAAACTGGTCGTCAGACATGGTATATTATGCGTTTTGTAACAAGGGGATNAGGTTGGCGAAAAAGAGTTTCACCGCAATTGCGAGCAAGATAACACCGAAAACTTTTCGAAGTATACTCAGTCCACCGCTTCCTAAGATTCGTTCTATTCGTTCCGTATTTTTTAAAACAGCGTATACGACAATCATATTTAAGACGATCGCGATGATGATATTGATATTGGCAAATTCCGCACGAAGAGAGACTAANGAAGTCATGGTTCCTGCGCCAGCGATCATTGGAAAGGCTATAGGTACTATACTTGCGGTGTTGGGAGACTCCTCTTTATAAAGGGTTATGCCTAAAATCATCTCTAACGCCAAGAAAAACAATACAAAGCTACCAGCGATAGCAAAGCTCTGAACATCAACGCCTAAGAGGTGTAATATTCGTTCCCCAAGGAATAAAAAAACAATCATGATCGCACCGGCAACTAAAGTCGCTTTTTCACTTTGTACTTGCCCCACTTTTTTTCGCAACGTGACGATAATGGGAATACTTCCTAAAATATCTATGACGGCGAACAGTATGAGGAACGCGCTGAGCGCGTCGTTGTAGTTAAATCCCATGCGGTTAGTATTTGGTGCAAAATTAGCGCGTTTCTCTTAGCTGACCATCCCTTTACTGAACTAGCTTTGTGTTATGATCGAAATTGGTAACAAGTTGCTTTCGTCTGAACTCTTTAAAAAGGAGTTTGTCTGTAACCTCAGCGCCTGTAAAGGCGCCTGTTGTGTGGAAGGTAATGCAGGTGCTCCTGTCGAGCCTGAGGAGGCGGAAATACTCGAGAAAATCTATCCTAAAGTCCGTAATTATCTGACCGAAAAAGGTCGAAAATCCATTGAAAACCAAGGAACTAGTGTGGCTGGCATAGGCGAGCTCGAGACGCCTCTGAATGATGGAAAAGAGTGTGCTTACACAGTTTTTGATCCAGACGGTACAGCGAAATGCGGGATCGAGCAGGCGTATAACGACGGCGTCGTGGATTGGAAAAAACCTATTTCTTGTCATTTGTATCCCATTCGAATCGCCCGGTATACAGACTTTGAAGCATTGAACTACGATCGTTGGTCTATTTGTAGTGATGCTTGTGCCTTGGGAGAAGAATTAAAGGTACCGGTGTACCGCTTCCTAAAAGAACCACTGATTCGTAAATATGGCCCTGCATTTTACGACGAGCTCGAGGAAGTGGCTGCACATTTAGCAGGATCTTGATTGAAAATACTTTTTGGATTTAGTGTTAAATACTCACAGGGGTCGCTGAAGCCGAATGGGGAGTCCCAATGATTCATTTTTGATACCAAAAATAGTTGTTAATAACTGTGGTAAAAACCCGATTTGACTTTCTTGATATTCCTTCAAATACGAGCCATGTTTGTATAGGCCGTTCGCTAATGCAAGCGAGCACCAGTGCCTACTCCGCGCCATAAGCACTAGTTTAATTAATTGATTTTAAGCTGATTATAATTATTTAATCGGCCCTAACGACGACTAATAATTGCAGCCATGCATAAAGAACCCATCCTTCAGGAAAATAAGAACAGGTTTGTCATCTTTCCTATCCAGCATGATGACATCTGGCAGTGGTACAAAAAGCAGGAAGCTTCTTTTTGGACAGCGGAAGAAATTGATCTACATCAAGACGTTGTAGATTGGAAAAAACTCTCAGACGATGAGCGTTATTTCCTAAAACATATTCTAGCATTTTTTGCAGCGTCGGACGGTATCGTGAATGAAAATCTTGCGGAGAATTTCGTGAATGAAGTACAATATTCAGAGGCTAAATTCTTCTATGGATTCCAAATCATGATGGAAAACATCCACAGTGAGATGTATTCGCTTTTGATTGATACGCTAGTTGATAATGATAGCGAAAAGGACGAACTGTTTAATGCACTAGAGCGTTTCCCAGCCATCAAGAAGAAAGCAGATTGGGCTTTGCGTTGGATTGAGTCAGATTCATTTGCGGAAAGACTGATCGCTTTTGCAGCGGTCGAAGGAATTTTCTTCTCTGGTGCGTTTTGTTCTATTTTCTGGATGAAAAAACGCGGACTTCTGCCAGGATTGGCGACGTCCAATGAATTCATATCACGTGATGAAGGTTTGCACCGCGACTTTGCATGTCATTTGCACAACAACCACCTAGTAAATAAGGTACCTCAGGAGCGCATTATGCAAATCCTTTCAGAGGCCTTAGAGATTGAGCGTGAGTTTATTACTGAATCTCTTCCTGTGAACCTGATTGGAATGAATTCTAAACTGATGGCGGAATATTTAGAGTTTGTTACGGATCACCTCCTAGAAACTTTGAATTGTCCGAAAGTATACAACACCGCCAATCCTTTTGATTTTATGGACATGATTTCTTTGGAAGGAAAAACCAATTTCTTTGAGAAGCGCGTTTCTGAATACAAGAAAGCAGGTGTTGGCGAAGAGCAATCGGACCACAACATTGATGACGCCTTTGGCGCAATGAACTTCTAAGAAGACTTACACACAACACAAGAAAGAACAATACCATGATGCGCGTATTAAAAAGAGACGGCCGTAAAGAAGCGGTTAAATTTGACAAAATCACGGCGAGAATTGAAAAGCTTTGCTATGGACTCAGCGAATATGTTGATCCAGTTTCTGTAGCAAAACGTGTTATTGACGGTGTCTATGATGGAGTAACTACTTCGGAATTGGACAACCTGGCTGCAGAGACTGCAGCTTCAATGACCATCAAGCACCCGGATTATGCCAATCTCGCAGCGCGCATTGCGGTAAGCAATCTCCACAAAAGCACTAAAAAGAGTTTTTCTGAGACAGTACAGGGATTATACGAATACATCAACCCAGAGACAGGTAAACCTGCACCTTTAATTGCTGATGACGTTTTCGAAATCATTGAGAAAAATGCAGAATTTCTGGACTCTCAGTTGATTTACGACAGAGACTTCAGTTACGACTACTTCGGCTTCAAGACGTTAGAGCGCTCGTATTTGTTGCGTATGCACGGTAAAATCGTTGAACGTCCGCAGCACATGTTAATGCGAGTGAGTATAGGTATTCATAAGGACGATCTTGAAAGTGCTATTGAGACGTATGAGCTCATGAGCAAGAAGTACATGACCCATGCCACCCCAACGTTGTTCAATGCCGGTACTCCGAAGCCTCAGATGAGCTCATGTTTCCTGCTTACTATGAAGGAGGACAGTATCGATGGTATTTATGACACACTTAAGCAAACGGCTAAGATTTCCCAAAGTGCAGGTGGTATTGGACTAAGCATCCACAACATCCGAGGAACAGGTTCGTACATCGGCGGTACCAACGGGACGTCAAACGGTATTGTTCCGATGCTACGAGTGTACAACGATACGGCACGTTATGTTGATCAAGGAGGTGGTAAGCGCAAAGGGTCTTTCGCAATTTACGTTGAGCCATGGCACTCGGATATCTACGAATTTTTGGATCTGAAAAAGAATCACGGAAAAGAGGAAATGCGTGCGCGCGATTTATTCTATGCAATGTGGATTCCAGATTTATTCATGGAGCGTGTTGAGAAGAACGANGANTGGACNTTNATGTGTCCNAANGAGTGTCCAGGATTGTTCGATTGCCACGGTAAAGAGTTCGAAGCGCTTTANACGAAATACGAGAGNGAAGGTCGCGGTCGTAGAACNGTGAAAGCNCGCGAGGTATGGTCGAAAATCATGGAAAGTCAGATTGAAACAGGAACGCCNTACATGCTTTACAAAGATGCGGCTAACTTGAAATCGAACCAGCAGAATCTAGGTACCATACGNTCTTCTAANTTGTGTACGGAAATTCTAGAATACACTTCTCCTGATGAAGTTGCGGTNTGTAATTTGGCTTCTATAGCNTTNCCAATGTTCGTAACTGAAGACGGAACATTNGATCACGATAAGNTATTTGANGTGACTTANAANGTGACCANAAACCTGAATAAGGTGATTGATCGCAACTATTATCCNGTGGTNGAGGCNAGGAATTCNAACATGCGTCACCGTCCAGTAGGTCTAGGTGTACAAGGTTTGGCTGATGCCTTCATTATGTTGCGTTTACCTTTTGATTCGGAAGAGGCGAAACAACTCAATAAGGACATTTTCGAAACCATGTATTATGCAGCGGTTACCTCGTCAAAAGACCAGGCAATAGTTGACGGTCCATACGAGACTTACAAAGGTTCCCCGATTTCTAAAGGTAAATTCCAACACAACCTTTGGGATGTAAAAGATGGGGAGTTGAGTGGTCGTTGGGACTGGGAAACTTTGCGTGGTGAAGTAAAAGAGCATGGCGTTCGAAACTCTCTTTTGATGGCACCTATGCCAACGGCATCTACCTCGCAAATTTTAGGAAATAACGAGTGTTTTGAGCCATATACTTCAAACGTCTATACCCGTCGCGTACTCTCAGGAGAATTCATTGTAGTCAACAAACACCTGTTGCATGACCTCATTGATTTGGGATTGTGGAACGATGACATGAAGAATGCACTCATGGCCTCAAACGGTTCAGTACAACACATTGAAGGGGTGCCGGAAAACTTAAAGGCCATTTATAAAACGGTGTGGGAAATTTCCATGCGTGATATTTTAGATATGGCAGCTGACCGAGGAATATTTATCGATCAAAGCCAAAGTCTTAATTTATTCATGGAAGCCCCGAACATGGGTAAACTGACATCCATGCACTTCTATGCCTGGAAGAAAGGATTGAAAACAGGCATGTACTACTTGCGTTCTAAGCCCGCTTCTTCTGCAATTAAGTTCACTGTGAAAAAGAACGCACAGACAGATATGGCTCCCGGTGTTTCAGATACTGCAACTTCGGAGAAAGTAGAAGCTTCATCAGAAGCTGATGCTGCTCCAGCTGAAATTGAAGCGCGAGTTGAAGCGCAAAAAGCTGCCATCGCTTCTATGAAAGAAGAAGTGACAGCAGAAGAAAAAATTGCTTGTTCTATTGAGAATCCAGACGATTGCGTCTCTTGTGGCTCATAAATAAAGCAGAAATGATGTTTAGAAAATCCCAAACGTTGCGTTTGGGATTTTTTTTTGATTTTTTTGAACGAGTCTAAATCGAGACTAATTAGGGGTTAAGAGTCTGTTTACGATAGTATTGTGGATAAGTTGAATTTGTTAGATCCTATAGAATTCCTTATCTTCATAAGGAACACAACCTACTCAACGTTTATGTCCAATAGTGCAGCACCACAGCGAGATGCTCGGAAAACGCGGTCCGCGGGAGCGGGTAAACGAGCCCCTGAAGCGAGAATGACAAAAGCGCAACTTTACGCTCAGATAGGCTTAGTTATTCTCATCATAGCGGGGATATCAGCGCTTGCGATTTTCGCTACTTGATTTTATTTACTCTTCGCCATTGAAGACGTTCACGTAACCTATCTTTGGGTCGCGAATGAAACGACTATTTCAAATTTTCGGGGGTGGCCTCGGCTGGAGTTTAGGAGGGCCTATTGGGGCACTNCTNGGNGTNGCCTTAGGCAATATGATGCACGAATTGGTTGGTGCGGANGGNCNNGAGCCTCGACGTNCTGGTGGCCANTGGTCCNCAACNTCNCANCGCCAAGGATCGCCCAGTGATTTTCATATTTCATTATTGGTTTTAGCTGCAAGAGTTATTAAGGCCGATGGTAAAGTAAGTCAAAGCGAATTGGACTTTGTGCGTCAACAGTTCGTTGGTATGTTCGGAAAAGAAAAAGCCAATGAGAGTTTCAAAGTATTTAAAAAGATTGTAGACCAGCCCATTCCTTTGACTAAGGTTTGCGGACAAATCAATAGTTTCACGACCCATAGCACACGGCTACAGTTGATTCATTTTTTATTCAAGCTGGGGTTAGCCGACGGTTATTTGCATCCTAGTGAGTTAGAGGAGATAAAGCGTATTGCTAGAAATTTACGAATCAATGCCTATGACTTTGCTTCTATCCAAGCGATGTTCCACAAAGGTCAAGATGCGGATTGGGCGTATAAAGTTTTAGAGGTAGCTAAGGGATCTGGGGAAGCTGAGGTAAAGAAAGCGTATCGTAAAATGGCGTTGAAATACCACCCGGACCGTCTAGTTGGCGCAGGCGAGGAAGCACAGACCGCTGCGAAAGAAACCTTCTTGAATGTTCAAAAAGCCTACGAACAGGTCTGTAAAGAAAACGGCTGGAACTAATGGCGAAATTGGCAGACATCAAGGCACCTATTCGAGAGGAAATGCAACGTTTCGAGCCTAAGTTCAAAGCGCATTTGAGCTCGAAGGTCCCACTTGTAGATCGGGTGATGGGCTACATGGTAAAACGGAAGGGGAAGCAAATGCGTCCTATACTTGTTTTTCTAAGTGCGAAATTACTAGGTGAAGTAAATGAAAGCACCTATCGGGGCGCCTCGTTAATAGAATTGATGCACACAGCTACGCTCGTACATGACGATGTTGTAGACGATTCAGATATGCGTCGCGGGTTTTTTAGTATTAATGCGCTTTGGAAGAATAAAGTCGCAGTTTTAATAGGGGATTATTTATTATCCCGTGTATTACTACTGGCGGTTGAAACCAAGGAATACGCCTTACTCGAGCATGTTAGTGGCGCGGTAAAGGCGATGAGTGAAGGGGAGTTGCTTCAGATTGAAAAAGCGAGAAAATTGGACATTACTGAAGCGGTCTATTATGATGTAATTCAACAAAAGACAGCCTCACTAATAGAAACCTGTTGCGTTGTTGGAGCATCCAGCGTTGAGGCCGATCCCCCGAGCATTTCAAAATTACGTGACATAGGTCGTCACTTAGGATTGGCTTTTCAGATAAAAGACGATCTGTTCGATTTTGAAAAAGTCAATCTTACTGGGAAACCCGTAGGGATTGATATTAAGGAGCAGAAGATGACTTTGCCTTTAATTCATGCGTTGAAAGAAGCTGCACCAAAACAGCGTAAATACATTATCAAAACCATTAAAAAGCACCACGATCGTCCTAAAAAAGTGCAAGAAGTAGTTGATTTTGTGCGACATTCAGGAGGATTGGACTATGCGCGTTCTAAAATGGAGGAGCACATTACAAAGGCGAAAGAACTTCTTTTTACCTTTCCACAAAGTGCTGTACGCGATTCTTTTGAATCGTTGTTGGAATTTACCGTAGCACGGAAAAAATAGAGTCATGGAAGAATTTGAAGGAATGCTTTATGCATTGAAAGTAAATGCATTCGAATGGGCGAAGCAGCTCGTTCTTGCCATCGTTATTTTCTGGATAGGCATGCGCGTGGTGAAGGTCATGATGCGTGCTGTTACGAAAGCGTTGACGCTTAGAGATGTCGACGCTAGTCTTACCACATTTCTCCAGAGTTTCTTAAAAATTGCACTTCAAGCGGTAGTCGTAATTGCGACCATTAATCAACTAGGGGTAGAGACAACTAGTATCGTCGCCATACTAGGTGCTGCCGGTTTGGCTGTGGGCATGGCATTAAGTGGTACGCTGCAAAACTTTGCCGGAGGTGCCATGATTCTCATGTTTAAGCCGTTCAAGGTGGGAGATTTTATTGAAGCGCAAGGATATAGTGGTACGGTGAAGAGTATCCAGATTTTTACGACGATACTGACAACTTCGGACAATAAGCAAGTCGTAATTCCAAACGGTGGATTGAGCAACGGTAGTTTGATCAACTATAGCGCAGAAACGACACGACGTCAAGAGTGGACTTTTGGAATAGGTTACGGTGATGATGTAGAAAAGGCAAAGTCCATCATTAAAAACATCATCGACGCTGATGAAAGAGTTTTAAAGGAGCCTGAAGGTTTGATTGAAATTAGTGCATTGGCTGATTCTTCAGTTCATATTGTAGTTCGTGCATGGGTTGCGAGCGAAAATTATTGGTCACTCTANTATTCTGTGACCACAGAAGTGTATAAGGCCTTTAATGCAGAAGGAATTTCTATACCATTTCCCCAAATGGATGTACATTTACAGAAATAATTAGTATTCACTCAGCTTGCAGGCCACCCGAAAGGGTGGCTTTTTTGTTTAGTAAATGTATCTTGCAGGACTATGTCAAGAATTCCCGATAGTATCATTGAACAAATCTTCAGTACCGCTCAGATTGAGGAGGTTATTGGGGAGTTCGTACAATTGAAGAANAGCGGGAGCAATCTTAAAGGGCTCAGCCCATTTAACAACGAGAAATCGCCGAGTTTCATGGTGAGCCCTGCAAAGCAAATCTTTAAAGATTTCTCTTCGGGTAAAGGGGGTAATGTAGTGACCTTCCTTATGGAATTAGAACAGATGTCCTACCCTGAGGCATTGCGTTGGATTGCAAAAAAATACAATATTGAAATTCCCGAAGAACGCCCGCAGACTCCAGAGGAGATCGCAGCCGGCAATCTTAAGGAAGGCGTTTATTTAATTTCTGATGTAGCAGCAAAGTGGTATGTAGCGCAATTGCATGAGAGCGATCAAGGCAAGGCTATAGGTTTGAGCTATTTTAAGGAGCGCGGCTTCTCAGACGAAACCATCAAAAAGTTTCATTTGGGATACAGCCCAGAACAATCTGCTGCTTTTGCGGACTATGCTCTAGCCAATTCTTACAGTGACCAGGCCCTGGAGTCTTCAGGGATTAGTATGCGCAACGAACGCGGCTGGTACGATCGTTTTCGCGGCCGTGTAATGTTTCCTATTCATTCTATCTCTGGAAGGGTACTGGGATTCGGAGGGCGGATTTTAAAGAGTAATGCGAAGGCCGCGAAATATCTCAACTCGCCAGAGAACCCAATCTANCACAAGAGTAAGGTGCTTTATGGATTGTTTCAAGCCAAGCAAGAGATTGTTAAGCGCGATGAGGCACTTCTAGTCGAGGGCTATACGGATGTGTTGAGTTTCTATCAAAACGGCGTACGCAATGTGGTAAGTTCTTCTGGTACAGCTCTTACCGAAGGCCAGATAGCAATGCTTAAACGTTATACTCCCAACATTACCTTGCTTTATGATGGTGATGCAGCAGGTATTCGTGCAAGTTTCCGTGGTTTAGATATGATGCTGGAGCAAGGGGTGAACGTGCGGGTTGTTCCTTTCCCAGATGGAGAAGATCCGGATAGTTTTGCGCAAGCACACAGCACGGAGGAATTAGAAGCATATATTAGTTCAAATCGTCGCGATTTCATCAGCTTCAAGACTGGAGTTTTATTAGCNGAGGCAGCTGGCGATCCGCTCAAGCGTGCACAAATGGTACGTGAAATTGTGGCGAGTATTGCTAAGGTGCCGGATCGAATTGGTCAGGAAGTCTTTGTGAAAGAGGCTGCACGCCTTTTAGAAATAGATTCCACAGCGCTCTTTTCGGAGTTGGACCGATTATTAAACGATCAGTCTCGTCAAGCCCGAAGAAAGCAGCAGCAAGAGCCGCAGATGGACGTAGTTACAGGCGGTGTGCCTGAAGAGACTAAGATTCTGGGCTATGAGCAAGAGAAAATATTGATTCAGTTGGCCATCAGTAAGGGAAAAGANATCATGCTAGAGGAGGATCTAGATCCTGAAGAGGTGATTCCTGTAACCGTAGCGAACTGGATCATGCGCGAGTTGAGCAACGACGGTATTTCGTTCCAGGTTCCTGTTTTTGCGAAGGCATATGCATTGCTTTGTGCGGAATTGGAAAGCGGTGAAGTACCCGAAACGGCATGGTGGGTTCGTCAACCGGATCCAGAAATTGTAGAATTGGTGACTGAAGCATTGACGGAGAAGTATGTGCTGGCTAAATGGGAAGCCCGCGATATATATCTACCGAAAGAAAAGAACATCATTTTCTCTTTGGTGCGCGATACCGTATTTCGATTTAAATACCAGCATGTACAGCGTCAGCTNGAGCAATTAAAATCAAAGCTAGAGGGCGATGATATTCAGATAGATCGTTACATGAATGAGTTCCATAAATGGAACCAATTGCGTCAGATGTTGGACGATGAACTTAATCGCGTGGTATAAAGCCCCGGCTTTTCAAAGCAGATTTGGCCTCGAGTAATCGATCTTCAAANGCAACTTCATTGAGTATCGTGTAAGAGGCATTCACTGCATCGAGCATATCGATATAGCGCTGGTGAAGTACATCTCGTCTTGTGAGATCTTCTCGAAGAGGATCNGCATATGCTCTATTTGTAGGAGCGCAAAGCAGGTAATGAAGGTGTTGCGGAACGACTGTGAATTCTTCATCGACACGCTGGAATTTATCTGCTGCCCAAACCGCAAGAGTGATACTGTCAGTATCAAAAAGTAACGGAGCCGCATGTACATCATAATAGCCATTGGAACGTAGCTGTTCGATTTGCCCTGTNGCAATGGTAGTGAATACAGCCTCGTTAAGTGCAGTGACATCGAGTTTGTTTTCTTGCATGTATTCACGCGCGTATTCCGGTACGCTGCGTACGTTAAGCCATTCGCTTAGTGCTTCACAAAGGCGCGTTTTGTAGGTGCTTTCNGTACCAGTGAGAACNACGTGNGGCATTAATTAGGTAATTTATAGAGTAATACTTTCTCTTCGCTCCAGCGCACGCNGATGGGCTCAGTTATAGAATACTGCCCAATAAAATCCTCGAANGGAAGCGNGTCGTATTGTACCATGCCNACCTTTTCTAAAACCCTGCTACTCGCAGTATTACTCGACAGTGTCCGACCAATGATTGGATCGACCTCGAAGATCTCGCCCAAAGCTAAAGCGGCGCGTGCGGCTTTGGTTGCAATTCCTTTGCCCCAGTGTTCACGGAAAAATCGGAAACCTAAATCTATTCCCCATGAATTCTTTTTAAGACCACACCAACCCAGAGGAGTATTGCTTGAAAGATCTATAACCATCCAGCGGCCGTAACCGTCGCGTTGGTAGTTTGGATATGTTTGAATGAGTTCGAGTGCCTTCGCTTCGGATGAAAATCCGCTATCCCCGGTATACTTTACCACTTCTGGATCTTGATTTAAGCGGAAAAGCCAATGCGCATCGTTTGGCCTCCATTGGCGGAGTTGAAGGTTTTGGGTATTGAAGGGAATCATTGCTTTGCGATGTGTCGCTAGACAGTAATAATGGTTCCCATCAAAATGACCCTGAACGAAACATTGGATGGGCTGCTGACGCAGTTCATTTGTAGCGTAAATCCAAGCGGTACCGGACCAATGGTGATCACTGCCTTCGTTGGAGAGCGAAGTGATATGCAGGTGTTTTTTAAAATCTACATTACCCGAACCAAAGAGCTTGAATAGACTTTCCTTTATACCCCATAAAAGTTGCTGAGCGTGTGTGGCGCCGAGAGAAGCTAAGTACTTTTCTTCATCC
>NYXD01000038.1 GCA_002685435.1 Cryomorphaceae bacterium
ACAGATGCGTAACGCGCTGGCATTGGCGCAAGAAATTCATCCATTAGCTTTCGTATTCAAGGTGAAAGAAGTGCAGCTTGATATTGCGATGAAAGATTATACCAAAGCACAAGCAAAACTCAATCATTTAGAAGGATTGAATATGCGTTCGGTTGAACTACTTATTGCAAGGGCCACCATTTTACTCCATCAAGGAGATAATGCAGCAGGGCTTCAAATTTTAGACAAAGCCTTCGAGAATGCTGAAGATCCTATTGATGTATTGCAGCTTATTATAGACGCCCACCTCAGCCAAGGAGACTATCCTCGGGCCATAAACGCACTATTAAAATGGTGCAACATGGAGGGAGAACCTTTCGAGGAAAGTGCTCTGTATCAGTTGGCCATGTGCCTTGATTTCACAAATGAATACGATAGAGCATTAGAGCTATTCCATGCCTTTACCATTCGTGAGCCCTACAACCCGTTGTTGTGGTACCAGATTGGTGCTTTTCATTTGCGTAAGAATCAAGAGAAAAAAGCATTGCAAGCTTTTGAATGGGCCACTCTAGCCGATGAGAACTATCACCCTGCGCATTTCGAACAAGGCCGAATACACGAGCGTAATGAACGTCTTTATGATGCACTAAACGCGTACCGGCAAAGTATAAGTGATGAAGTCCCTTCCGGGTATATTCACTTTAGAATAGGACTTATAGAGCTAGAACTAGGTGCGCCGAAAGAAGCACTGCGTCAATTCAATACTGCTATTGAACTGGAAAACGACATTGACGATATCCATTTAGAGCGTGCTGGGGTGCTCATGGATCTAGAGCTCTACGCTGATGCCTTAAAGGATTTTCAACGCGTATGGCTCGAAGAAGCCTATGGCGAAGAGGATGTACTGGACTACGTAGAATGTTTAATAGAACTGGACGATTTAGATGAAGCAATCCGCATTCTTTACGATGGGATAGCGAAATTCCCTACCGCAATACAACTGCGCTTAGTACTCTCAGGCTACCTCATTGCGATCGATGAATTAGCTGCAGCACAAACGGTCCTCGCCGAAACGTTGCAAAAAGAGCCAAAAACCCTTCTACTTTTTGCTGAATACTTCCCGGAATTACCAAAAATCCCTGCTGTAGGTGCTATTTTAGCATCCATTCAAAGGGAGAATCATGACTAAGAAATACGGCTTTTTATTTTTAAAGGGCATGGCTATGGGAGCAGCTGACGTTGTCCCAGGAGTAAGCGGTGGTACAATCGCATTCATAACTAACATTTATGAAACGCTCATTCACGCCTTGAGTCAATTCAATCTACGAGCAATTCATCTACTACTCAAAGGTCAATTCAAGGAATTTTGGTCCCACATCAACGGCACTTTTTTAGCTGTACTGTTCGCTGGGATTTTTACCAGCGTACTGAGTTTAGCAGCCCTGCTATCGCATACGCTTGAAACCTACCCCATCCATCTTTGGAGCTTTTTCTTTGGTTTGGTTTTCGCGAGTATTTTCATCGTTGGGAAGCAAGTGAGTCAGTGGAAATGGTCTACGGTTCTAAACTTTGCTATTGGAGCTGTACTGGCGTATTGGATAACCACCTTGCCTGCCTCTTCCGGTTCAGACTCCTATGCCTACCTCGTCTTGTGCGGGGCCTTAGCCATTTGTGCAATGATCCTGCCCGGGATTAGTGGAAGCTTCATCTTGCTGTTGCTCGGCGCTTATGCTACCGTTTTAGAAGCCATTGCCGATCGGGAATTCGCAATTATTGCTGCGGTAGGCATCGGTGCTTTAGGGGGATTACTCTCTTTCACAAAACTCTTAAAGTGGGTTTTCGAAAAATACCATGATCTCACAGTTGCATTGCTTAGCGGCTTTTTGCTCGGCTCTTTAAATAAGATTTGGCCGTGGAAANAGGTTTTGGTGACTTTCACGAAGCATGAAGGAACACCTAAAGAGGAAACGGTTCCTATCGTTACTCAAAATTTAGCTCCAGACGAATTGTGGCTTGTAGCATTGGGACTCGCATTGTGTGGCGCGGCGCTTGTGTTCGGTTTAGAATGGGCGGGCAATAAAAAATCCAAACCCACTCTTTAAATGATACAGCTAGGGCTCATAGGTTTTCCCATCAAACACAGCCTCAGTCCTGATCTTTATCACGACTTTATGGAAGTATCNGAAATAAACGGTTCTTACCACTTATTTCCAATGGATNCGATCACACAAGAGGAACTAAAACGTCTTTTTACAACACATGGATTAACAGGGTGTAATGTAACTATACCACTAAAAGAAGCGGTACTGCCTTTACTCGACCGGATAGAACCTACCGCGAAGGCTATAGGGGCTGTGAACACTATTGTACTTGAATCAGGGGATTTGGTAGGATATAACACTGATTGTGCTGGTATTGAAAAAGCCCTGGATCAATTAAATACAAAAGCGACGAGCGCTCTTATTTTCGGGACTGGCGGCGCGGCAAAGGCTGTTCAATATGTCCTTAATCAACGCGGTATTACCTCAACCATGCTGACACGAAAGTCAGGTCCCAATAATTACAACACATTGACCNCTGAAGATTTTAAGAAGCATAAACTTTGGATCAATTGTACACCGCTGGGTGGACCTGATTATACCGATGTGCATTTACCTATTCCCGATGGGGTTATAAGCCGGGAATTCGCGATATTTGACCTAATTTACAACCCGCTTCCAACACCACTGCTTCAAGCTGCTAAAGATGCAGAAGCGCGCAGCACAGATGGAAGAATAATGTTAACTGAGCAAGCGAAAAAAGCATGGAATTTGTTCCGCGCCGCTTACTACAAAAATTTGTAGACGATGATGCAAGAAGACCAAGAACAGCAGACTACACCTGAAACTAACGAGAACGCTGTACCAGAAGTGGTCGCAGAAACTTCAACAGAAGGAGAAATTGAATCCACTGAAGCTACTAATGATGCAGCTCAAGAGAAAGACATTTCAGNAGCAAACGAAGAAGTAAAAGCTGTCGAAGCAGAGGAAGATCACGAAGCGCCAAAAGACAAAAAATTGGCCATCCCCGATTTTGATGCCTTAAGCATCGAAGCTGCTTTAGAAAGTATCGAGAAGCACATCAAAGAATTCGAACCACATCGCATCAAGGGTATTGTGGAAAGCGGAAGGTCAAGAATTCTACAAGAATTAAATGCCGAAAGAGATGCTACAAAGGCGACCTATTTGGAAGAAGGTGGCAACATCATAGACTTTGAGTTTGATCAACCGCAGCGCAAAACGTTAGGCATCCTTTATGGAGGTTACCGCGATAGATTGCGCGCGTTCTATACACAACTAGAAGCTGAGTTAAGTAATAATTTAGCCGTAAAAACCGCCATTATCGAAGAGGTGAAAGCCCTTCCGATGGCTGAGGGTTCCGCGAAGGATAAATACGAAACATTTAAAGGGTTGCGCGAACGTTGGAATCAAACGGGATTGGTTCCTAAAGCAGATGCTCGAACCGTTTGGGCCAACTACAACCATCATGTAGACAACTTCTTCAACTTTTTAAGATTGGCGTACGATCTCATCGAAAAAGATTACCAAAATAATTACGACGAGAAAGTTGCCTTATGCCAAGCATTGGAGGATANAATTCATGACGGTGCTGGCCCTGCCCTATTTAGAACGTTGCAACAGACGCATAGTAAGTGGAAAAGAATTGGCCCCGTTCCTAGGGAACATAAAGACGCTTTGTGGGACCGATTAAAAGCTGCAACAGCAAAAGTGCACGAATTACGCGACCAGTACAATGAGAATCTACTAGAAATCAATGCATCTAAGATTGCTGCAAAAAAAGTAGTGGTAGAAAATATTGAAGCGTTGACGGCCGAACTACCAACAAANCACAGCGGTTGGCAAAAATCCAGTAAAGTACTTGAAGCATTACGTGCAGAATTTAAGGAAATAGGTTTTGTAAAAAGTGACGAAAACGACACTGTATGGGAAGCTTATAAAGCCGCTCAGCGTGGTTTCAATAAGGCGAAGAATGACTTCTATAAAGAGGAAAAAATACGCCAACGTGACAGTCTCGAGAAGAAAAAAGCCTTGATCGCTCTTGCCGAAAGCTTGAAAGATTCTGATGATATTGCAGGTGCTTCGCAGCAGCTCAAACAGGCCCAAGCGGACTGGAAAAACACCGGTTACGTCCCGAAGAAAGAAGGTGATAAATTATGGGAAGCATTCAGAGCAGCTTGTAATCACTTTTTCGATCGTCTTAAAGGCGAGCGCAAAGCAAAGGTAGCGCAAGACAATGCGGTGGTCGAGTCTAAACAAAAAGCACTCAAGGATTTAAAGAAAGCTACAATCGGAACTATTGAAGAGGCCATAGAAGCAAGCGAGCAATTTTCTGCAATAGGTGTACTTACCGGGCGTAATAGAAAGATCGATCAAGACTTCGATACGCTCCTCTCAGAAAAAGTGAGTGCTTTAGGACTAGAACCTTCCGTTCTTGAGCGTACGATGTTCGAAGCTAAAGTAAAGGCGCTTGTTGAAGCAGACGACCAAGACGGCTTGCACCGTCAGCGCAGCTGGATCCGTGAGGAAATGGATAAAGCGAAAAAAGAATTGCACCAACTCGAGAATAACATCGCGTTCTTCTCCGGAGCCAAAGGCAATCCCCTACTCGATGCTGCTTTAGGTAAAATTGAAGCACATAAAGCCCGAGTAGAAGAACTAACCGCTCTACGTAAATTATTCAATAGCTTGTTGAAATAATCGAAGATGGAGTTTAAGCTGAAAGCCCCTTTTGAGCCCATGGGGGATCAACCGCAGGCCATTACTGAACTTGTGGAAGGCTTGAACGACGCAATCNCTGATCAAGTTCTACTNGGTGTTACAGGGTCCGGTAAAACCTTTACGGTAGCCAACGTCATTGAGNGAACCCAACGCCCAACATTAATTTTATGCCACAATAAAACACTCGCGGCACANCTCTANGGNGAGATGAANGAATTCTTTCCNGAAAATGCNGTGGAATACTTCGTNAGCTATTACGATTATTACCAGCCTGAAGCCTACGTACCTTCCTCAGGACTATACATCGAAAAGGATTTGAGCATTAATGATGAGATAGAGAAGCTGCGTTTGAGCACCACTTCTTCGCTTTTGTCAGGTCGTCGTGATGTCATTGTGGTTGCTTCTGTTTCGTGTCTCTATGGGATGGGGAATCCAGAGGCCTTCAATAATTCTGTGGTCGACCTTAAGGTGGGTGAAATTATTTCGCGTCAAGCATTATTGCACAAATTTGTCAACGCACTTTATGCGAGAACTACCGCTGAATTTAAACGAGGCTCTTTTCGAGTAAAGGGGGATGCCGTCGATATTTTCCCTGCGTACGCCGAAACGTTTTTTCGAATCAGTTTCTGGGGCGATGAGGTGGAGAGTATAGAGCATATGGACCCGATAAGCGGTTCGAAGATTGAAAATATGAGCGAGATGCGTCTTTTCCCTGCGAATCTTTTCGTGACAGAAAAAGACCAACTTCAAAATGCGATTCATCATATTCAAGACGACTTGATGAGCCAGGTAGATCACTTCAATCAAGTCGACCGAAGAATGGAGGCAAAACGATTGGAAGAACGCACCAACTTTGATCTTGAAATGATTCGAGAACTAGGGTATTGTTCGGGTATCGAAAACTACTCCCGCTATCTTGACGGAAGAGCACCTGGGGTACGCCCCTTCTGCCTTTTGGATTACTTTCCAGAGGATTTCCTTTTGGTAGTGGATGAAAGTCATGTGACGTTACCACAGGTACGAGCCATGTATGGAGGAGACCGATCGAGAAAGGAAAATCTTGTAGAATACGGCTTTCGTCTACCTGCGGCTATGGACAACCGTCCACTAAAGTTTGAAGAATTCGAAAAACTACGCGGACAAGCCCTCTTTGTAAGTGCGACACCAGCAGATTACGAGCTTAGTTTGAGCGGCGGCGTCTATGCGGAACAAGTCATTCGTCCCACAGGACTTTTAGATCCCATTGTAGAAGTACGTTCAACGGAAAATCAAGTCGACGATCTAATGGATGAGATCCGTAAGCGTACAGAGATCGAAGAACGTACGCTCGTTACTACACTGACGAAAAGAATGGCTGAAGAACTAACGAAATACCTCACTCGCTACGATATTCGGTGTAGATACATCCACAGTGATGTCGACACGATGGAGCGCGTAGAAATTATGCGAGATTTGCGCTTAGGCGTTTTCGATGTACTCATAGGGGTCAACCTCCTCCGTGAAGGTCTAGATTTCCCTGAGGTTAGTTTAGTAGCTATTTTGGATGCAGATAAAGAAGGTTTTCTGCGTAGTGAACGATCGCTGGTTCAAACCATAGGTCGTGCGGCGCGCAATGTAAACGGAAGGGCCATACTATATGCGGATAAAATTACAGATAGTATGCGTGCCACTATGGAAGAGACGGAACGCAGGCGAGAGAAACAAGACGCTTTTAATAAGGCGAACGGTCTAGAGCCTAAAGCATTAAAAACAAGCAGAGCTGAAATCTTAGCTAAATCAGGTGCCGTGAGCAGGAATATGGACTATGAAGTTAGTAGAGACCAGCAAAAGTCAGCGGAGAAAGCCATGAATTACTACACGCCCGAAGATCTGGAAAGCGAAATACGTGCGACCCGAAAGGCTATGGAATCCGCTTCGAAGAGTTTAGATTTCATTGAGGCTGCAAGATTACGCAACGCACTTATTGAACTCGAAGCGAAGCGAGAGAAGCGTTAAGAGAGAACCATTCTAACGAATAGCACACTCATGATTTTTATAGTATTGGGACTTGGAGCATTGTTTTTTGGCTTGGGCTATTTAGTTACCGAGGGCAATGCATCCATGCTTTTAAGTGGCTACAATACCATGAATAGCGAGGACCAGAAGTCGTTTCCGTTGAAGGAATACCTCGTAGATTTTAAACGATTTCACCAATGGTTTGGTGCGGGATTTACGGCTCTAGGTCTACTGCTTTATGTATTAAATGAGCATTGGCTCGGCTACCATTTAGGCGTAACCCCGCTCTTGGCCTACCTCTATTTCTTTTGGCAAACGCGTAAGTACACGCTAGAACAGTCGAAAAATTCCAGGAACCAATTTTGGATTGGATTAGCTGTGTTGTTATTCACGCTGGTATTTGTGGTGGGTATGTTATTCTGGTCCGATAGAGAAAATACGGTTGTTTTGACCGAAAAATCGATAGAAATTGAAGGGCCTTACGGTGTTGTCATTCCATTTGAACAAATCGAGTCTTTAGAGCTGTTGGATGAGTTACCTGAAATCAGCTCAAGACTCCATGGATACTCCACAGGAAATGTGGCTAAAGGTGAGTTCAAAGGGCTTAAAGGGGTTCACTACCGCCTACTTTTAGACAAGCCTTACGGGAAAATACTACAAATCAACAGTACGGATGAAGATCCAGTGTTCCTCGCACTTGAAGGTGTAGATGAAATAGCGCTCGAAAAACAGTTAAAAACGCAGCTAAGAGATTGAATTAGTCCTCAAAAGAATATTCAAAAGCAGTAACATCCTCCTTGTACAACTCCTCAACGGCAGCGATCAATCCTGGCGTATAGTAGTCGCGGTAATTTTTAGATTTGATTTTATCACCACGGCTGAATAGTAAATGCAGCAGAGATTCGGGTTGCTTCACAAACCTTCTACCAAACTTTCGAAGACCTGAAATCCCGCCTTTTTGAGCACTTTTATTTCTATGCGGAAGATTTTGAACAGGCATATTGAGGGCTTTACAGACTTTAGCAAAATCCGTTTGTAAGCTTTCAAATTTGCCTATGAAATCGGCTTTATTCTCTCCGTTTTCGTAAAAGAAATCATATTGTGGACCGTAAAACCAGCGCTGCTCTTGAATGAGTAGAGGCAGTTTAGCGATCACAAATTTTTCAAAAGACATCAGGTGCTGATGACCATGAAATTTATAAAAGGATACCGCTCGAGACCAAGGGTTACGTACAAATCCGAATTTATAATATCGATCAAAGTCCTGTTGAGAGACAAAGTGATACCGNACATAATCTACTGAATGTAAATGTGCTAAACGTGGTGGACCTATTTTATCCGCGCCATTAGGTGCCAATAATAGGGGCAAGCGCTCCTCCCACTTTAACCCGTGCAGATTAAGAAAAAAAGCTTCTACACTTTGGCCCGCAGCTTTTGGGACATGTATAAATAGGGTTTTGTATTTGTGGGAAACCATTGGCTAAAGGTAAATAACATTAGGTTCTGATAAACGCAACGATAACCTGTTAGAGTAAACCGGAATTGCGTGCAATAATTAAATCTTCCGGGGTGTTTACCTCAGGAACGGCATGCGGTACCATAGCAACGTCAATGGCATATCCGTGATGTATAAAATCCAGTTGTTCGAGAGACTCCTGAATGGCTAAATCTGAACGAAAATCGCCTTCATAGTCAGTAGCAAAGGATCTCTTGTAGGCATATAGCCCCAAATGGCAGAGCTTACTTTTCGCTGGCACCCCAGCAACTGAATACGGGATGGGATACCTACTAAAATAGACTCCCTCGCCCTTCTTATTGCGAATGACCTTTACCGTATGCTCGTCCTTCTCCCCTAATTCTTCATAAGCGACTGTCGCGACGGGATTCGTATCTACCGCCTCTACTACTGTTTTAAGATAGGATAACGGTAGAAATGGTTGATCTGCTTGTAGATTCACCACAATGTCCCAATCACCTTTAACCGTTTTGGCGGCTTCAAAGACACGAGCACTGCCACAAGGATGCTCAAAAGAAGTGGGTATGGCGGCTATTCCACGCTGTTCACATAAATCAAGAATTTCAGGATTCGGTGTAGCAACAAAGACATTCAAAAAGACACCCGAGCGTTGCGCAATGTGNTATACACGTTCAAACATGAGCATGCCTTGAATATCCGTAAGTATTTTATTCGGAAATCTCGTAGATTCTAGGCGAGCGGGAATGATACAGATTGCTTTAGCCATGGATATCGTAGAATTGGACCACTCCTTTTAATTGTTGCGGTGAACCCACCAATACCGTCACTATTTTCCTTTCACGGAACAGCCGATCCATCTCGCTTAACCCCATATTTTCATCTATGAAAATTGGAGTCTTAGAACCTATATCACGTGCGAACAACGCATGATGATTTTCAGTCGTAGCCATTGCACGGCGGATATCTCCATCGGTAATAACGCCTTGAATATTCGTTGAAGAGCCTACTCCTACAAGTCCTAAACGACCCTCAGAAATACGCAACAATACTTCGTTTAAATTCGCCTCCGGCGCCACGAGCGGTACGTCAGTTAGCATCACATCTTTCGCTTTGGTCAAAAGACTACGGCCCAATGCCCCACCCGGATGGAATTGGGCAAAATCGTCTTTCGAGAATTTCTTCAACTCCATCAATGCTGCACAAATGGCATCACCCATAACAAGCGCTGCAGTAGTACTCGTAGTTGGTGCTAAATTTAAAGGACAGACTTCTTTATCTACTTTACATTCCAGATGAACCGTCGCAAAACTCGCGAGCGAACTGTCATTAGAATGAGTTACCCCTATGACTTTTTTACTACGACTGTATTTCAAAAGGTTGAGAAGTTCAGGCGTCTCTCCTGAGTTCGACAAAGCGAATAGTACATCATTTACTTCGATCATGCCTAAATCGCCATGGTAAGCCTCACCGGGATGAACGAAAAACGACGGTACTCCTGTACTAGAAAATGTTGCAGCAAGCTTTCGTGCAATAATTCCACTCTTACCCATTCCAGTAAAGACCAATTTTCCGGACATACCGAGAATGAGCTCAACTGCCCTTTGATAGTCATTTGAATCCCTATGCGCTAAATCTAAAAGCGAATTTGCTTGGGCCTCAATAGACCGTATGATGAGTGCATTAATTTCCATGTATGCGTTTTAANACTTCTTTAAATACGCCCGCACCACCCTTAGTTTTGAGCTGAACATCNCAAATTTCGAGCAGCGCCTGCGCTGCGTCATTCACGGCGTATAAATGGCCACACTCTGAACGCACCACGCAGTCGTTGGTATCGTCTCCTACGAACAGGGTTTCATGCACCGCGACGCCATATTGTTCGCGTAAAGCAGCCACAGCTTCGGCCTTATCGCTAATATTCATATGACAAAAATCCAGACCTAATTCTTCCGCACGCCGCAGTAAAGCTGCGGAGCCACGGCCGCTAACCACACCAAATTTGACACCTTCCGACATGAGNGCTTTAATCGCAGTACCGTCTTTCACATTGAATACTTTNAGCACCTCCCCTTCGGCCCCGTAATAAAGCTTACCGTCGGTGAGCACACCGTCACAATCTGNAATGATCAATCGTATCATAGCAAGTCTTTAATCAAAGCTTCAAGATCACTGAGCTTAAGCATGTTGGGTCCGTCCGACAATCCTTGATCTGGATTTGGATGGGTTTCAATGAAGAAGGCATTCGCCCCCCATAGCTTCGCAGTTTTAGCGAAGAATGGCACATAAGCGCGGTTACCCCCGGTGGTCCCCTCATTACTCTGCGTCTCTTGCGCACTGTGTGTACAGTCCATGACCACATGATCTGTTAAGGCAGCAAGTTTCTGAATATTTCTAAAATCTACGACTAATTCACTTGGTCCAAACAAGGTGCCTCGCTCCGTCAACCAAATCTGGTCATTGCCTGTGGACTTCACCTTATCTACAGCGAATTGCATTTTCTCGGCATTCAGGAATTGGGCTTTTTTGATGTTTACAATCTTNCCGGTTTTCCCTGCTTCAATCAACATGTCTGTCTGACGGCATAGGAAGGCGGGAATTTGAACCATATCTACGCGGTGACCGTATCCAGCAATCTGTTCTGGCGTATGAAAGTCAGTAGTAATGGGTAATCCAAACTCTCCACGAATAGCTTCAAGCATGGCAATGCCCTTTTCTATCCCGGGACCGCGGAAGCTACTCAAGCTTGTACGATTCGCCTTATCAAAGCTCGCTTTGAAATAA
The DNA here is from genome assembly GCA_002685435.1 of Cryomorphaceae bacterium. Next base: position 11,011 of record NYXD01000038.1, read on the forward strand.
ATCTCTACGTTGAGTTCTCTTTTAATACGGGCCAATTCCCCTGCGACTTCTCGCAACAGCTCAGGGCTTTCAATCACACAGGGTCCAGCAATGATAGTCATGTAAGCAATCTTTCGTTGGGTGCAAGTATAAACGTATGCCTGCGGTATTACGTATCAAAAGTAGGGAAAGATGTGTGAACGCTTGTATTGTGAAGATTTTCTATTTGTTCACATTACTTGACAATCTCTCTGTTTCGGGGTTAACTTTTCATATACGAAGTTGTGCAGCGTAATTCTCTCCCTCGTCATCCTTCCACAATTCCGAGAACATTCAAATTAGATTCTAGTGAGCACATCTTATGAGCAGCGGCTGTTGGCGCCATCTCCTCGAGTATCCTTAAGTCATTTAAGCAGAGCATCCGAGCAGAATACCCTCGAGTGCATTGAGCATATCCTGCTCGAGTANTTTGAGTGCTTACTATGGAGAACAGGCCNGATTATGCTGGACAAGTCACGTATATGACTTCGTGATAAGCTTTGTGATTTTGGTTTAGCTTTTTGAAGGTAACCAAAAGTGCAACGCGTCCGATCATGAATCATATACGTTGTTGTGTGCCGTGTTCAATTATTTCATTTGTAATAATAGTACCAATTACTCTCGTAATTATTGTCAAAGTTTTCTTTACTGTCCAAGTAGACCGAAAAGAACTCGCGTTTGAAATACCCGAATTCATCGTACTGACTGAGTAAATCAAAATACTTGTCCGTCCATTTTTTATGTTCTGCGGAATTCTCGTATTTTTTTTCTTGCTCATCTGTGTACAGGAAAATTGTTGTTCCTCCGAAAGCTCGAGATATTTCCCAAATGTCCTTATTATCCAATTCTTGTTTGAGTGCTTTACTTTTGATTCTGGAACACTTTCATTTGCTTCAATCCTAGCTATTGGCTCGAATGCACTAAAAACAATTAGAATATTGTCAGTTATATATTCTGGTGTCCTGAAGATGTTAAACAGTTTTCCACTATTGGCTGATTTCTCTGTTTGTAGAATCTCCCTAAACTTTTGAGCAATTGCAGTTTGTTTTGTCTCATGGAAATTTCCTAGTGGTCCATCTTGAAATTTCAAGCTTTCACTTTCAAACTCAAAGCATATTTGAAGTCTTGATTGTTTCTTCCTCGCAGAGATAAAAGTATCATAGATGATATTGATAGTTTTTACTTCATAATTATCGTCAATCCATTCAGCCAATTCTATGAATTCGGGTTTCATTACCTTCTTTCCAAGCATAACCTGCTTAGTCTCTTTGTATTCTTTGTCTGAAGGCATTATCATAAATGGTACTGTTGTCTTTTTTTAAATCTTGACTAACGTCAAATTTTGGTGTTGTAAATCAAATAGTTACAATTTTCCATTTCACCCTTAATTTTTGTCCTTTCAGGTACTTTGATGACGTTAGCTACAGAGGTCAAAAAGTTTCTTTTAGGGGGAATGGCACACAAGTCTTGTATATAACCTCGTATCAGCAGAGGTCGTTTTGGTTTCCTTTAAGATAACCAAAAGGACGATGCGCCCGGATATGAGTTATATACGTTGTTGTGGGTAGT
>NYXD01000039.1 GCA_002685435.1 Cryomorphaceae bacterium
CGTTCAACTAAAAGCCCGGCGCATTTCAATGCGCCGGGCTTTTTTATGCGATCTACCGCGGGGCGGTATTATTTCATGAGGTACCCCACTTTTAAACCAAAGCTCCAAACGTATGGCGCAAGGTCCGTACCTACACCCCCACTGAAACCATAGTTTGAATAATTATAACGGACTTGCTTCGTGGTGAATCCGTAGCCGAATCCTGCAGAATATTCTACCATCAACTGTTCAGATAAGACCAACTGATTTCCGAATTCGAGCATTGCTGCTCCTGCAAAAGCCGTTTCACGGGTAGTAGGATACATGAATGTAACAGGATCAGGTGGATGATCGTAATCAATGCGGTCGTAATTATAAGTGGTGATCATTAGATTAGGCTTGATGTACGAACCTCTCATGATGTGACCATAGCGCATGCGTTGCATGTAGAAATTGGGGCTTCTTTTAAACTTAAAACCAGTATAAAGGCCCGCACCCATTGCGCGTTCGGGGTCGTTCCAACCGTTTTGGTTTTCATAACCCGCACCTACAAATAAGGCGCCTGCTTCCCACGAGCTCGAAGGGTTAATGGCCTCTTCGTAAACAACGAACATGTAGTTTTGACTAATCGCGCCAATGTCTAGCTTAATCCCATGTCGACGTTGATTCGCGTAAATACGCTCATCATTCATCATGGTTTTACTTAAATCCATTACGCGACCACTTTCAAAGATGATTTTACTCAAGTAATCCTTTTCGATACTAAAGGTTGCGGAATTCACTGGTGATCCATACTCGCGGTACTTAATAAAATCTGGATTTACTTCAATGATGGTCACTTCATCGATCGTTTTATCCTTGTAAATAATCATATCCTGTGCTGCGACTTCTAAGAAGGCAACTGAGCAGGCGAGGATAAGAAGCAGTTTTTTCATGGTCAAATTAATTTGGTCTCTTACTTCAAATATAATGCCGTTTCGCGTTGTAAATTAGTCGAACGATGAAATTCACAAAAACACAACGTGGTTGGGCCATGTACGATTGGGCCAATTCGGTCTATTCGCTGGTCATCAGTACCGTTTTATTTCCGCTGTACTATGAGGCGGTCACAAAGAACGAAACGAATGAAGTGTTGTTTTTAGGGCGCTATTGGGAAAATACGGTGGTCTACAGTTATGTCATCGCCGCCTCGTATTTAACTATTTCCATTTTATCGCCCTATCTCGCAGCTATGGCAGATCGCACTGGACGTCGTAAAGTATTTATGCGAACCTTTATGATNATGGGTGCCTTGAGTACTTCTTGTATGGGATTGTTTACTGCTGCTAACCCCTGGCTAGGACTTTACCTTGCCTTTTTAGCGAGCGTCGGATTTACNGGATCTATTGTTTTTTACAACAGTTTCTTACCGGTAATCGCCCCTGCTGAGATGCAAGACCGATTATCTGCNCGNGGCTTTTCCNTAGGCTANTTNGGNAGTGCNTTGTTNCTNATTTTGTGTCTTGATNCTTGTNCAGATGCCNCANACNTTCGGTTTTNCCGATGAAGGCATNGCTTCTAGATTTTCATTNCTNGTNACCGGAATNTGGTGGNTGGGGTTNGGACTGCCNGCGATCANNAGATTGCCNNAAGATGAAGTGAAAGATTATTTTGAAGGNAAGCTGTTNTGGAANAGTTGGNGGGAGCTATTGCTNGTATTTAAAGANTTNCGTGGAATNAAATCGCTNCGTATTTTTCTTGGAGGNTTTTTCTGGTACAGCGTAGGNATGCAAACCATNATNCTGCTCGCAGCNGTTTTTGGATCAAAGGTTTTAGANCTAGNATCTTCNCAGCTNATNATGACCATTTTGATCATTCAATTCGTTGCTATAGCNGGTTCNGCAGTTTTTGCNCGCTTNAGTGAACGAACGACNAATGTGTTCGCNATCAAAGTAGGNGTTGCGATNTGGATGTTGNTGTGTTTCGCCGCCTATTTNGTNCAGANCGCTGGCCAATTCTATGTTGTCGGCGGNGTNCTGGGNTTNGTTATGGGNGCNGTACAAAGTCTTTCACGTTCTACCTACAGCAANATGNTNCCTGAAACNGAAGACCANACGACGTACTTTAGTTTCTACGACGTTATGGAAAAATTGGCCACGACTTTTGGAATGTTTAGTATAGGAATTCTAGAGGCATTGACGGGCGATCTAAGAAATTCTGCACTTGCACTTACCGTATTCTTTGGAATAGGTCTAATCCAGATTTTCAGACTTCGAGGGCTCGAGAAGAAAAGCGCCACTCACACGAATTAGCGTTTCCCCAAAGAATTCGTCTACTTCCTTGCCCTGGTAAAAACCTTGAACGGTGATGTATCCAGTAGTGGGCCACAAAGTAGTGTCAGAGGTGTCCTTGGTTACAATAATCCCATTAGGGAAGGTGATGCTTTTGCGCTCCGCACTTTGAATGGTATCTGACAGTTGAATTACGGTGCCGGTTTCCCATTCCAAGTCCATCAGTATTCCAGCAAATCCATCGGCACTGCCTTCGAACGCAGGCTTCTGCTGCATCGCTTTTTCGGGTGTTCTAAAGTATTGATAGAGTCCGAGAGAAACCGCTGCGGTAACAAAAAAAGATAGGGTAATGAGCGCTTTCTTCATGATGTAGAATTAGCTTNGAACCTGACCGATGTAATTGCTCGGGGTAATTTGTTTCAGCTCGGCTTTGATAGTNTCATTTACGTCTAAAGTATCAATAAANTCAGCGATGCTNGATGCAGTTATGGCGCTATTTGTGCGGGTTAANGCTTTGAGTGCTTCATAAGGTTTAGGATAGCCCTCTCTACGCAGGATGTTTTGGATGGCTTCCGCAACTACGGCCCAATTCGCCTCTAGATCCGCAGCGATTTTACCTTCATTCACTAAGAGTTTGCCCAATCCTTTATTCATCGAGGCTATTGCAATTAAAAGATGACCAAATGGAACACCAACATTACGCAATACTGTAGAGTCCGTAAGATCGCGTTGTAAACGTGATATCGGTAGTTTTCCAGCAAGGTGCTCGAATAGTGCATTAGCAANCCCTAAGTTCCCTTCTGCATTTTCAAAATCAATCGGATTCACTTTGTGCGGCATAGCGGATGACCCTACCTCACCGGCTTTGATTTTTTGTTTGAAGTAGTCCATACTGACGTAGGTCCAAACGTCACGGCAAAGGTCGATGAAGATATTATCGATGCGCTTAAGCGCGTCGAATTGTGCAGCAATGTTATCGTAGTGCTCAATCTGAGTCGTTGGGTAGCTGCGNTGCAATCCCAGGTGATTACTTACAAAAGTGTCTCCCCAATTATGCCAGTCACGTCCCGGATAAGCCACGGTATGGGCATTAAAGTTACCCGTAGCACCTCCGAACTTCGCACTGTGCGGTACGGCTTTAAGCTGAGCGAGTTGGCTGCGTAAACGTGAGGTGAATACCTTAAACTCTTTACCTAAAGTAGTGGGAGATGCAGGCTGACCGTGTGTACGCGCAAGAAGAGGAATCGCCTCCCAGGCTTTTGCATTTGCTTCTATAGCTTCAATAAGCGTTTCAATGGAAGGGTAGATGACCTCTTCAAGGGCTTCTTTTACCGATAAAGGAACAGATGTGTTATTGATGTCCTGCGAAGTAAGTCCAAAGTGTATGAACTCTTGAAATGGGCTTAGACCTAAGGATTCAAAAGCTTCTTTGATAAAATATTCAACCGCTTTTACATCGTGGTTCGTGACCTTTTCAATGTCTTTTATTTTCTGTGCATCCTCCGTACTAAAGTTTTTATAGATGGCACGTAAGGCCTTAAAATGCTTATGGTCTACTCCTGTTAGCTGAGGTAAGTCGCTTTCGCACAATGCAATAAAGTATTCGATTTCAACGCGTACTCTGTATTTGATCAGTGCAAACTCAGAAAAGTACTGACTAAGGGCTTCGGTTTTCGAAGCATAACGACCGTCAACGGGTGTGATGGCATGTAAAGCTGTAGACATTGCAAGGCTATTAAAGCACAAAATTAACGGAGTTGACCGCGTTTTCCTAATTCTATGACCTCAAGGTTCATGACTTTTCCTTTTTCGTCCCCTTGTTGGACCAAATCAAACCGGAGCATCGTGCGCATCTTATGAAATCCGTGGATTCCAGCTGCACCCGGATTCATATGCAGGCAATCGATAGTATTGTCATGCACTACCTTCAGAATATGACTGTGTCCGCATACAAATACATCGGGTTTTTCTTTCTTCAGCCCTTCGCGGGTTCTGTTGTTGTAGCGAGGGGGATAGCCACCGATGTGTGTGATCCAGACTTTTACGCCGTTTAAAACGAACTTTTGGTGCAATGGATAGCGGCTTCGCATGGTGTGGTCATCGATATTCCCGTAAACGGCAATTAAGGGTTTACCCAATGCTTCAAGAGCATCCACCCCTTCGTGACTACCGATATCTCCCGCGTGCCAAATCATATCCACGCCAGAGGCAAAGTCAAGGATTCTATCGTCCATATGACTGTGCGTATCAGAGAGTAGTAGGATTTTTGTCCTTTTGATTGTCACAAGCGTACCTTTGTTGCGAATTTTATTCAAATGTAATGCGTACACTCTTGAGATTAGCTTACGATGGCGCTCCCTTTTGTGGTTGGCAGATCCAGCCGAAGGAACGTACGGTTCAGGGTGATCTCGACGATGCGCTCAGTACACTCTTGCGCCAGCCTATACAGACCATGGGCGCTGGAAGAACGGATACAGGGGTGCATGCAAAAGAAATGTTCGTTCATTTTGATTGGGCNCCAGAACTAGGCAAGGGAATTCAGGATTTGGACCAATTGGTTCACCGTCTCAATAGGTTTCTCGATCCTGCCATTCGCATTTACGAGGCGCGNGAAGTTCAACCCGACTGGCATGCGCGTTTTGATGCGACTGCGCGTAGTTACGAATACATTCTTTGTGCATCAGGATCGCCTTTTCGACGTGAAAAGGCATGGATGGTAGAGCGTCTNCCAGATATTTTGAAAATGAATGCGGCAGCAGAATCACTTCTTACGGAGACGGATTTCTCAAGTTTTTGNAAAACTGGATCCGACAACAAAACCACCATTTGCGACGTCACTCGTGCAGAGTGGGTAATGGAAGGAGACGTTTTGATNTTCTACATCACCGCAGACCGTTTCCTCCGTAACATGGTTCGCGCCATTGTAGGATCTCTTTACGAGGTAGGTAACGGCAAATGGTCGGTGGCCGAATTTAAAGCACGATTTGCGCAAAAAAACAGAGGGGCGATGGGAACAAGTGCCCCCGCACAAGGCTTATACCTTACACAAGTAACTTATAACAACCTCTAGCATGTCTAAAGTAGGCGGGAAGGCGTTTGATTTTAAACTGTTCACTAAGGTCATGGCATATGCTCGGCCTTATCGTGGATTGTTTTGGGGTTCAGTCGTNCTGACAGTGGTCCTCGGCGCATTAGGAACCGCTCGTCCCATCATTACGAAAATGATTATCGATGATGCTATTTTAGCTTTNGACGGCGCTTATTTGTTGAATTTGAGTCTCGGGTTAGTTTCCTTACTTATTCTAGAAAGTCTGGGCCAATTCGGTTTTATGTATGCTGCAAACTGGTTGGGTCAGAGTATTATCAAAGATATTCGGATTGAGCTTTTCGATAAATTACAATCGTTTAAGCTGGGNTTTTANGANCGNACNCCCATNGGCCAATTGGTCACTCGAGTTGTTTCGGATATTGAGACCATAGCTCAAATTTTTTCACAGGGAATCCTCGTCATCTTTGGAGACTTGTTCCGCATTGTGATTATGCTCGGCGCGATGTTCTTTTATTTCAATCCCATTCTCGTACTTATTAGTTTATCCATTATACCCGTGCTGTTTATTGCAACACGTTGGTTTCAGAGAGGTATCAAGGGCGCCTTTCAACGCGTTCGTTCAGAAGTATCGAATCTAAACACCTTCGTTCAAGAACACCTTGGAGGAATGAATGTGGTGCAAGCTTTTGGTCGTGAACAACAAGAATCTGAGAAGTTTCGTGCCATAAATGCCCGCCACCGCGATGCAAATATTGAAAGCATCTATTATTACGCATTGTTCTTTCCCATCATTGAAGTGCTTAGTGCTATTTCGATAGGTTTAGCGGTATGGTATGGAGGCATGAATGCTGCACAAGGTGGTGCAGTGACGGTAGGAGAGCTGACCGCAATGATCATTTTTATCGGAATGTTATTCCGTCCCCTACGTCAACTTGCGGACCGATTCAACACTTTACAAATGGGTATGGTTGCTTCAGAACGCGTGCTCAATCTTCTTGAAAGCGATCATGAGCTTGAAGCAAACGGTACCAAGCGATTGCGTCCACTTAAAGGTGCCATTGCATTTGAATCGGTAGACTTCCATTACAATGAAGGCGAACCTATCTTACATGAGGTGAGCTTCGCCGTGGCTCCTGGTGAGACTGTGGCCGTAGTAGGAGCAACGGGCGCAGGCAAAAGCACCATTATTTCCATCCTTATGGGTTTTTACCCCTATGCGAAGGGAAGTGTGAGTATAGACGGTGAAGAGCTGAAAGAATTGGATTTGCATGACTTACGTCAGCAGTTGGCTTTAGTACTACAAGATGTTTTTTTATTCTCAGATACGGTTCGGTCAAACATCGTTCTAGGTGATGGCTCCATCAGCGATGAAGCTATTCTGAAGGCCGCCACTGCCATTGGTATTTCCGAATTTATAGAGGGCTTACCGGACGGCTTAGATTACAATGTCCAGGAGCGTGGTGGTGTGCTTTCTGCTGGTCAGCGCCAATTGCTAGCCTTCCTTCGTGCATATATTACGAATCCGGCCGTATTAATTCTTGATGAAGCTACCTCGTCGATCGATTCGCATACAGAAGAATTGATTCAACGTGCCTTGATTGCACTTACACAAAACAGAACATCCTTAATTATAGCACACCGTCTTTCGACTATTCAACACGCGGATAGAATTATAGTGCTTGATAAAGGACGAGTGGTTGAGATGGGAAGTCACCAGCAACTGCTCGAGAAAGCTGGAGCGTATTATAATTTATACGAGAAG
>NYXD01000040.1 GCA_002685435.1 Cryomorphaceae bacterium
GCATTGGCAAAACTGGATGCTTTTACCTACAAAATTGGTTACCCAGACAAATGGGAGGACCTATCTGATCTCGACCTTTCTAAGGTAAGCTACTTCAAAAACAGAAAAGCACTTTCTAAATACTTTACTACTGAAAATTTATCTAAGCTGAATGAGCCAGTAGATAAGGAAGAATGGGGAATGGGTGCACACATAGTGAACGCCTACTACAACCCGCTTAACAATGAGGTGGTATTCCCTGCAGGAATCTTGCAGCCGCCTTTNTTTANTCCTGAGGCAGATGATGCCATNAANTATGGAGCTATNGGCGGAGTTATNGGACATGANTTTTCNCATGGATTTGACGATCANGGNGCGAACTANGGTGCCGATGGAAATTTAGAAAACTGGTGGACTGCGGGTGATAAAAAGCGCTTTGATGAACTGACTACAAAATTGGCTGATCAATACGATGCCTATGAGGTATTGCCAGGTGTAAACGTGAACGGTCGACTAACTTTAGGTGAAAACATTGCCGATTTAGGTGGTTTGACTTTAGCGTATCACGCCTACTTAAAGCATCGCGGTGACGAAGAAGTGGCGCCTATTGATGGATTTACGGACAAGCAGCGTATCTTTTTGGGATGGGCTCAAGTGTGGCAAATGCACGGACGTGAGGAATATTTAAAGAATCAGGTCGTTACAGACCCACATAGTCCAGGTAAGTTCCGTGTCAATGGGCCTATGAGTAATATGCCAGAGTTTGTCGAAGCCTTTGGAGGTGTTTGTGCAAATGGAGGTTTAGCGAAGGCAAAAGAGGATCAAATCATTATTTGGTAAACTGTGATATTAGTTCCGCTGCATTCATTTTAGCAGCAGTACTTTTGACATCAAATACAATATATTATGACTATCAANGAAGCAATCAATCACTCGGAAGCAACGCTTATAGATGTTCGAACTCCTGAGGAAGTAGCCATGGAAGCAGTTCCAGGTGCTGTAAACATTCCTTTGGACGAAGTACCGGCCCGTTGGGAAGAATTTAAGTCAATGAGTCGTCCTTTGGTTTTGTTTTGTCGTTCTGGGGGCCGTTCAGGTCANGCACTCATGTTCTTAGCTTCTAAGGGTATTGAAGATGGAATGAACGGTGGAGGCGCTTCTGATGTTATGATCCATAAAATGTAATGAACATGAGCGCAAAAACGATACCTACGGTTTTAATTGTCCTTCTTCTTTGGGGAGGTGCAGTAAGCTGTCAGTCGAAGCCAGAGGCTTCTACTGAGATTGCACAGTCGGAAGGTGTCGTGAACGCTGATGTGAATGTAGCTGCTTTTGCAGCGCTCATCGATACGTCGGAGACAGGCCTGCTGCTTGATGTTCGCACAGATAGGGAGTTTGCAATGGGCCACATTCGTGGTGCAGCACAAATCGATTTTTATCGTGATGATTTCCAGGAAGAGTTGGCTAAATTGGACCCTAATGTACCGGTATACGTGTATTGTAGGAGTGGGAATCGTTCTGGACAAGCCGCAAAGATGATGAAGTCTATGCGCTTTAAAACGGTATACAATCTCGAAGGAGGGATCGGTGCCTGGGCGCGTGAACAACCGATCGAGAAATAACCAGATATTCTTAGCCCATGGCAAGCTTTAAAGAAATCGTAGGCAGTTCAAAGCCTACTTTAATAGACTTTTTTGCAGAATGGTGCGGTCCGTGTAAAATGATGGCGCCCATACTAAAAGAACTCGCTGATGAGATGGGCGATTCAGTCACCATTTTGAAGGTTGATGTAGATAAAAACCAGCAATTGGCTGAGGCTTTACGCATACAAGGTGTACCTACGCTAACCCTTTTTCAGTCTGGAGAGATGATTTGGAGACAAAGCGGTGTATTACCTGCATACCAATTGGCTCAGATCATTCGTGATAAAGCATCCATAGAAGCCTAGTGCGCTTTCTTGGCAAAATACTTTCAGCGATTGTGGCGGCTTTTTTGCTCACCTCTTGTGGGTTGAGTTTAGCTTTGCACGAAGAAATCTCTGCTGCTCCCGATTACACTTCTCTGGAGGCTTGGGCCAGTCATCCAGAATTCGTGGATTATACGGACAGTTCATTAGGATTCCAGCAGGCAAATCAGTTCGATGTTCCCGTATTTTTTGTCTACCCCACAGTTCACTTTCCTGAAAAAGAGGGCAGTTGGAGTGCGGATATTTCAGACCCTGAATACCATGCAGCAGTAATCACACCCATTAAATACCAGGCACCGGCTTTTAATGTTGCAGGGCCTGTTTTTACCCCGTATTACCGTCAAGCGGCCTATCAAGTTTATAAAGTCGCCCCAAATCCTACGACGGCACGTGCCTACCGCATTGCCTATGAAGATGTTAAAGCTGCATTTGACCAGTTTTTAGTGGAAATTGGACCCGGCTCACCATTTATATTAGCTGGGCACAGTCAGGGTACAGATCATCTTGAACATTTGATCAATAGTCACTTAACTCCGGCACAGTTGGACCGATTAGTTGTAGCGTATCTAATAGGTATGCCAATTGACCAGTGTAAAATTGCTATACCTATTTGCGAAACGGAAACACAGGCGGGTTGTTTTTGTTCATGGCGTACCTACGCCGAAGGTGCAGAAATTACGAATAGATTGGAAGAAGATTGCATCGGCGTAACCAATCCCATCACTTGGAACACGAGCAAAGAGCCGGCAGATGCGAGTCAGAATTTAGGTGCGTTAGTGCGCTACGATGAGTCACTCATTCAAAGCATCACAGATGCTCGAATAGATCATGGAGTAGTCTTTGCGAAACGCCCTAATTTTCCAGGAAGCTGGATGATTAGAACGAAGAATTACCACAGGGGTGACATCAACCTCTATTTCGCCTCTATTCAGGAGAATGTTCGCCGTCGACTTTTGTTGTATCTCCGAGAACATCCTGAGGCAGTTCAATAGGGTACCAGGGCACACGTGTTTTAACCACAAATGCATCGGGATAAGTGGCTTTCCATTCTATCAAAGCCCGCTGGGCGNTGCCTATATCTGGAAACGAACCTACTTGAATTTTAAAATTGGGCGCGAGATAAACGAGGCGTACTGCATCGTACTTCCCACTAGCGATAATGTCACCTTTTAATACGTTCGCACCGGATCTATTTCCGCTAAACAGTTGAATGGTGTAACCTTCAAAAAATTCACCTTGTTGGTTGGAAACATAATGCGCATAAGCACTGTCCAAATCACGAGTGACATTGAGTGTGTCTCTGGACCTTAATTCCACCACCGACGCACTCGAAATGAGTGGCATTGCATTGATTGCCAATAAGATAATTAAAAGCTTCCGAAGCATGGTAGTAGAGCGTATATTTTTCAAAAGTACAAGTGTATCTATCCTAAAAGTAAAAAAGTGTTTGAACAACCTCTAATTTAGAACGAGTTTAAATTGGAATTTCCCGTGAATTACACCCTTTTTGTGGCCTTTGAACATTATTTTTGCGCGATACTGAAAAGCTATATATAGGCCTCATATGTACACTACCTCAAAATTCAGAAAATTAAGTGCCTTGTTTGCGGTGTTTATTTTCTTATTCTCTGCCTCAACCCTGCATGCCTTCGAGGGTGATGCCAAGAACGGGAAGAAGCTGTTCAAATCTAATTGTGCCAGCTGTCATAAGCTCGACAAGAAACTCGTAGGACCAGCCTTAACTGGAGTCACGGACAAGTATTCTGAAGAGTGGTTGACAAAATGGATTCGGAATAATGCAGAATTACGTGCTTCAGGAGACGAAGACGCGATTGCCATTTTCGAAGAGTACAACGGCTCAGTCATGAGTGCGTTCCCGATGTTGAGTGATCAAGATATTTTTGACATTTTACAGTATACCATCGAAGGCGATGTTAAACCTGTGCCAACCGGCGGCGATGTTGCTGGTGGAACCACGGTTGTTGTGGAATCGAAAGATTACAGCAAACAGATCACTATAGGTTTAGGATTGCTTTTGTTCGTGATGGTCATGCTGCTGACGCGCATGAAGAACACCCTTCGTCTTGTACAAGGTGAAGATCCAGTATCTATTCTCGATGAGGCGGGATGGTTCTGGGGCCGTTTGATCAACAACAAAGGTTTTGTTACTGTTGCCACTATCGTAGTTACCGTATTGTTCCTGAACCAAGCGTATTGGTGGATGAGCGGTATCGGAGTGGAGCAGAACTATCAACCAGAGCAGCCGATTGCATTTTCACATGCGCTACACGCTGGTGAAAACGAAATTGATTGTAATTACTGCCACAGTTCAGCACGTCACTCGAAGCACTCAGGTATTCCTTCTGCCAATGTTTGTATGAATTGTCACATGTATGTCGATGGCTCTGAAATCACAGACATAACTGGGAATTTGAAGTACGACGGTGAGGGTTCGCCAGAAATTGCTAAAATCTACGCTGCGATTGGCTGGGATAGCGAGAACCGCGAATACATAGAGGATTACGAAGAGCAGCCTATTAAATGGGTACGCATCCACAACTTACCAGACCTTGTTTACTTTAACCACAGCCAGCACGTAAATGTAGGCCAGTTAGAGTGTCAAGAATGTCACGGCCCGGTGGAGACTATGGAAGAAATGTACCAATACTCTGAATTAACAATGGGTTGGTGTATCAACTGTCACCGCGAGACAGAAGTTCAGTTTGAGAAGAACGGTTACTACCAAGACTTCCACGAAGAATTAACAGAAAAGTACCACGGGGAAAAAATCACTGCAGCGAAAATCGGTGGTTTAGAGTGTGGTAAGTGTCACTACTAATAGAAGCACAGCAATGACTGAGAACAACAAATATTGGAGAGGAATCGAGGATCAATCCAATCCTGAACTATCAGAAAAGCTCGCGCAGAACGAATTCTCAAATGAGATTTCGCAAGCGGACTTCTTAGGAAATGACGAGCTTGCCGAAAGCAGCACATCCCGTCGTGACTTTTTGAAATTCATGGGTTTTTCAACTGCAGCAGCCACACTCGCAGCTTGTGAGGCACCTATTGTAGAAAGTATTCCCTACGTAGTTAAACCGGACAGCTTAACTCCGGGAATTGCGAACTACTACGCATCTTCATTTTATGATGGCTATGATTTTGCATCTGTCCTGGTAAAGACACGTGAAGGTCGACCAATCAAAATTGAACCAAATAATGATGCTANCTACAATGGCGCGACAAACGCNCGTGTTCAAGCTTCTGTTTTGAGTTTATACGATGGAGCACGCATGCACAATCCTATGATGGATGGTGCTGCAACTTCATGGGGTGAGGCCGTAGCCAAAGCACAATCGTTACTTACAGCCAATAGCGTTGTATTGACAAGAACAGTGATTTCTCCGGCATTAAAGACTGCGATATCGAAATTAGGCTTGCGTCACGTGAGTGTTGATGCAGTTAGCCAAAGCAACAGAGCGGATGTATATGAAGCACTTACCGGTGTTCGTGCGTTACCAACAATTGAATTGACTAAAGCCCGTCTTGTTTTTGCAGTAGGTGCTGATTTTCTTGGAGACTGGGGCGGAGAAAACCTAAACGGTGCTTATGCTGCTGCTCGTAAGCCGGGTAGTGATATGTTGCGCCACATTCAAGCAGAATCTGGATTNTCNNTATCTGGNGCNAATGCNGATGTACGTATTAAAGCNAAAGTGAGTGAATACGAGTCAGTATTAGCNCATGTGTANAATAAGGTNGCGANTGCNGCAGGAGNTGCTNCAGTTTCNGCACCGGCTTTGCGGGAAGATATCAAGCTTTCAGTAGAAGGTGTCGCTAATGAATTAATTGCAGCGGGTTCGGGTTCGTTGGTATTGAATGGCTTGAATTCGGCGTCTGCTGAGAAATTGGCCGCTAAAACGAATGAGTTACTAGCGTCTGCAGCGTTCAATACTTCTAAGCTAGATTTTACCGCGACTGGTTCGGANAGTGATTTTGCAGCNTTATTAGAAGATATCAACTCTGGTACAGTTACCTCAGTATTGACTTTAGATACCAATGTCTTGCACTTCAGTGCTGCGATGGCGTCTCTTGCTGATAAAGTTAGTCTTGTAAGCATTGCAGATAGATTAGACGAAACAGCTTCAAAAGCGGTCGTGGCATTGCCAATGAGTCATTATCTAGAAGCTTGGTCTGATGCGGTGCCGGTGAGCGGTGTTTATACCGTAGGTCAGCCGACTATTAGTCCATTATTTGATAGTAAGAGTGCTGTTGAGATCATCAACACGCTCGCAGGNGGTTCAGAAAGCGCTGTAGATCTTATAAAAGCAAGTGCCGCTTCTGAGAACGCATCGAAAGCTTGGAATGCTTTGTTGCATGATGGTTTTGCNGCTACCTCAACTATGGAANTNCGNNANGAAGTNGCTNCTGNNTCNATAGATNTNNNNGNTGTTNNNGTNAGTGNACCATTGNAAGGATTAGAATTCTNCACNTATACCAAAGCNGGTATGGGTGCTGGNAANAATGCNAANAACCCTTGGACGTATGAATTNCCTGATCCGGTAACTCGTTTGTCNTGGGACAACTACGTNGTNATGAGNGCTGCGGATGCAGTAGCCTTCGGAGTAGAGGTNAAAGCACANTCAAACGGTTCAATGAACGGTACCACGATCAACATCACTGTTGATGGCACGACTCTTGAAAATGTTCCGGTTTGGATTCAGCCAGGTCAAACTCAAGGAAGTATTGGTCTAGCTTTAGGTTATGGAAGAACAGAGGCCGGTAAGGTTGGAAACAATGTTGGGGTAAATGCAAATGAGCTCCTCGCGCCAGCTGTTAACTATGCAGAGGCTACTGTAGTTGCTTCAGAAGTTGAGCACGGTTTCGCATCAGTCCAATTGGCCCACACGATGATGGGACGTAAGATTGTCAACGAAATCAACTTGCCAACGTTCTTATCAGGTAATGCAAAAGAGTGGAATGAAAAGCCAACTTTTGAATCTTACAAAGGCCCACTTACTTCTTTTGAAGCGAATTTGTGGGATGATCAAGACCATGAAACTTCGCACATGTGGAATATGTCTATTGACTTGAACTCATGTACAGGCTGTGGTGCTTGTGTGGTAGCTTGTTCTTTAGAAAACAACGTTCCTGTTGTAGGAAAAGATGAAGTACGTCGCCACCGTGATATGCACTGGTTGCGTATTGACCGCTACTACTCTTCGGACATGACCAATGAGGTTGCAGAGGAAGAAGGTGTAGGCGCGATCGAGAAATACGCGAAAATGGAGGTTCCTTCTGAGAGCCCGTCGGTAGTATTCCAGCCGGTCATGTGTCAACACTGTAATCACGCACCATGTGAGACTGTTTGTCCTGTAGGTGCAACAGTACACTCACGTGAGGGATTGAATCACATGGCTTACAACAGATGTATCGGAACACGTTATTGTGCGAACAACTGTCCTTATAAAGTACGTCGTTTCAACTGGTTCAACTATCAGGTCAANGATAAATTTACGGACGTTAACCCATCACAAGACGATTACGGCAGAATGGTATTGAACCCTGATGTAACTGTACGTGCTCGTGGTGTGATTGAAAAATGTTCGCTATGTATTCAGCGTATCCAAATGGGTAAGTTGGAAGCGAAGAAAGACGGAAGACAATTAACGGACGGCGAGTTCACTACAGCTTGTGCACAAGCTTGTGGCTCTGGTGCCATTGTTTTCGGAGATGTGAATAATCCTAAGAGTGAAGTGAGCCACCTCAAACAAGAGGAGCGCGCATANCACCTTCTTGAGGAAGTAGGTACACAGCCTAGCATCTTCTACCAGACCAAAGTTAGAAACAGAGCCTAATAAATAAGAAAGCGACATGCATTACGAATCGCCTGTTAGAAATCCGCTTATCCTCGGTGACAAGTCTTATTCAGACATCACGAACGATATAGCTAAACCGGTAGAGTCCAAAGCACCACGTTCATGGTGGATTGCCTTCTCTATCGCATTTGTCATGTTCCTTTGGGGTGTAGGATGTATCCTATATACCATCGGCACCGGTATTGGTGTTTGGGGACTNAACAAGACCATTGATTGGGCTTGGGATATTACCAACTTTGTATGGTGGGTAGGTATCGGTCACGCAGGGACATTGATCTCTGCAGTACTTTTACTTTTCCGTCAAAAATGGAGAATGGCCATCAACCGCTCTGCGGAGGCGATGACTATTTTCTCTGTAATTCAAGCGGGTTTGTTCCCGTTGATACACATGGGTCGTATCTGGATGGCATATTGGGTAATGCCCATTCCCAACCAGTACGGTACGCTTTGGGTCAACTTCAACTCACCGCTTTTGTGGGACGTGTTTGCGATCTCGACGTATTTAACTGTGAGTACCGTTTTCTGGTACGTAGGATTAATTCCGGATTTCGCAATGATTCGCGACCGCGCAATCAACCCAATTCAAAAGCACATTTATAAGCTGCTTTCTTTCGGTTGGGGTGGTAAAGCAAAACACTGGCAGCGTTTTGAAGAGGTTTCTCTTGTTCTTGCGGGTCTTGCTACACCGCTCGTATTATCCGTACACACTATTGTATCTATGGACTTCGCTACTTCGGTTATTCCGGGTTGGCATACGACCATCTTCCCGCCGTACTTCGTTGCGGGTGCAATTTTCTCTGGTTTCGCCATGGTACAAACGCTGCTTTTGATCGTTCGAAAAATCTTCAAAATGGAAGATTACATCAATATCGAACACATTGAGATGATGAACATCGTCATCATGGTTACTGGTTCGATTGTGGGGGTGGCGTACATCACTGAATTGTTCATCGCTTGGTATTCGGGTGTGGAATACGAGCAGTATGCCTTCCTAAATAGAGCTACCGGTCCTTACTGGTGGGCGTATTGGGCAATGATGTCGTGTAATGTTTTCTCTCCACAGTTNATGTGGTCGAAAAAGCTAAGAACGAATTTGGTATTCACCTTCATCATTTCCATTGTTGTTAACATNGGCATGTGGTTTGAACGTTTCGTAATTATCGTTACCTCACTTCATAGAGATTACTTACCATCGTCTTGGTCAATGTTCTCGCCTACGTTTGTAGACATTGGTATTTTCGTTGGAACCATTGGTTTCTTCTTTGTCTTGTTCCTTTTGTACGCTAGAACATTCCCTGTCATCGCACAGGCAGAATTGAAAACGATTCTAAAATCATCTGGCGAAAACTTTAAAAAACACCACGACGAACATGGGGCACACTAAACATAATCCAATAGTACGCGCACTATTTAACGATGATGATACCGTTCTAGATGCGGTTAAAGATCTTCGTGCGAACGGTTTTAGCGTGAACGAAGTATATTCTCCTTTTCCGATTCACGGTTTGGATGAAGCCATGGGATTGAAAAGAACGCGTTTGAGTACNGCGGCATTTTTCTACGGCTTAGTAGGCTTGTTCTTTGCTTCGTGGCTGACCTATTACACCATGATCGTAGACTGGCCACANAATATCGGTGGTAAGCCGAATGCATACTGGTTTGTCAACATGCCTTCGTTTGTACCAATCATGTTCGAATTAACGGTATTCTTTGCTGCACACTTAATGTGTTGGTCCTATTTCGCTGTGAACGGATTATATCCGGGCGCCAAAGCACAAAATCCTGATCCTCGAACCACTGACGACCATTTCTTAATGGAAGTAGAATTGGAAGGTGATGAGGCTGCCTTAACTGCAAAACTGCAGGAATTGGGTGCATTGGAAATTTCAAAATTAGAAGACTAATCATGAAGCGTTTATCTACACTACTAATCTTGGTCTCAGCTGCTTTTTTAGCGAGCTGTAATGCTGATAAGACGACCCCTGGATACACCTACATGGATGACATGTACACCAGCCCTTCATTAGAGACTTACGAGCCTGCGTATCAGTTCGCAAACGGTTTGAGTGCTCAGTTGCCGGTAGAAGGTACTGTACCGCGTGGCTACCATCCGTACGAATTTGCNAACAGCAATGAAGGATACGAAGCTGCCCGTACCACATTGTCAATTCCTGCGGAATTTAATACAGATGCTACNCTGAAAGATGGAAAAGAATTGTACAACATTTTCTGTGTTCACTGTCATGGTGAAAAAGGAGATGGGAACGGTCCTTTAGTTATGCAAGAAAAAATCTTAGGGGTGCCTTCGTACGCTGCTTCGAGATTACCGGATATCACCACAGGTTCAATGTACCATGTTATCATGCACGGTAAAGGAATCATGGGATCACATGCATCCCAATTGACGTATGACGAACGTTGGAAGATTATTCGTTACGTCGTGAAACTTAGAGAAGATCAAGAATAAAACCGCTGAAGAGAATGTTTGAGTTTAGTTCAAAAACAAAACAGTTGGCAATCGCACTTACAGTAGTAGGTGCTATCCTATGGATCGTTGGATTTGCCATGAATGGATCTTCTTCTCACGAAGCGGATCACGGACACGATGCACATGCGACCGAGCAGCACGTTGAGGCGACTCACGATACGCACGCTGATCACGATACACACGCTGAAGCAGATCATGATGCTCATGGTGAAGAGGCGCACGAAGCGCATGTGGATGCTTCGCACGATGATTACCCAGGTGAGGCGCATGCCGCTATGATTGAGTCTGCCATGACTCACGATGCACATGCTGAACACGAGGCCCACCAGATTGCAAACCGTCCTTGGAGTGCACTCTATGTGGCAGCAATCTTCTTCCTTGGTTTAGGTTTGGGTCAGTTATTCTTTTTAGGTATTCAATATGTAGCCCAAGCGGGTTGGTCTGCTGGTTTGTTACGTGTAATGGAAGCGCAGGCATTTGCTATAGTCATCCCGTTGTTCTTCATTTTGATCATTTCCTTTTTAGGCTTTGGACATGTACATCACATGTTCCACTGGATGGTAGAAGGTATTGATGTCGTAGGGCATCCAAATTATGACCCTATTATTGCCGAAAAGACAGGCTTCTTAAGCCCTCTATTCTTTAGTATCCGAGCTATAATTTACATGGTAGGTTGGATTTGGGCTGCGAAGATGCTCCGTAAAAATTCATTATTGTCAGATACTGGTGATGGTGTAGCGATGTGGAAGAAAAATAGAGGAGTAGCAGCTGCATTTACCGTATTCTATGCAGTGACTTCTTCGACTTCATCATGGGATTTCATCATGAGTATTGATACGCACTGGTTCTCAACACTATTTGGCTGGTACACCTTCGCAGGTATGTTTGTCAGCTCTTTCGCAGCATTAATCCTTATCACGCTTTACTTAAAAGGTAAGGGTCATATGGAATGGGTGAATGAGAATCACCTTCACGATTTGGGTAAATTCATGTTTGCCTTCTCTGTTTTCTGGACTTATTTATGGTTCTCTCAATTCATGTTGATCTGGTATGCAGATATTCCAGAAGAGGTAACGTACTACATGCAAAGATTTGATCAGTATAAAGTACCATTCTTCGTGATGTTGGTATTGAACTTCCTCTTACCAGTTTTGGCGGTGCTAAGCCGTCCAGCNAAGCGTGTACCTGGTACCGTGATAATGGCTGCATTCTTTGTGCTTGTTGGCCACTATATGGACCATTATGTTATGATAATGCCGGGAACCGTGGGAGATCATTATGGATTTGGCTTATTAGAATTAGGCGCTATTCTATTCTTCGCAGGTATGTTTATTTATGTGGTTTTAAGCAGTCTAGCGAAAGCTCCTTTGTTACATAAGAATCACCCAATGATTACGGAGTCAAAGTACTTCCAACAATAATTCGAAAAAGAGACTTAGATAATGAATACAGTTTCAATCATCGTATTAATCGTCCTCGCTATCCTGACTGTTGTTCAGGTAATGCGAATCTCTGAGATTTCTTCTTCCATTCAAGGTGGAAAGGATAATCAGGTGAGCGAAAAAGACAATGACACACAGGGTAAGATACTTCTTCTCGTAGGGATGGGTTTCGTTATCAGTGTATTAGTCATGTATTGGGCTTGGGGCTACCACAGCTTACCAGCGCCTTCATCGGAGCACGGTAGCGAAATAGATAGCCTATGGAATCTCAGTATGTTGATCATCAACGTGGTGTTCTTCATAGTACANCCCATTCTATTCTACTTNGGCTACAAGTACAGAGGAAAGAAGGGAACAAAAGCNGTGTACTACGAGCATAATAATAAGCTCGAGTTGTTTTGGACGATGGTTCCTGCGCTCGCATTAGCTGTTTTAATCATTTGGGGTCTGAACGTTTGGAGCGGCTTAATGATGCCAGAAAACGAAGAGGAACCTATCGTAATCGAGCTCTATGCGCAACAGTTTAACTGGACCGCTCGATACAGTGGTGGCGATAACCAATTGGGTTATGCTACAGTTCATGAGATCGGCGGAGCAAATATTGTAGGGGTTGATATGGAAGATATTTACTCTTCTGATGATATCGTTACAAAGTCGTTGCACCTTCCTGTGGGTAAGCCTATCAAATTTGAATTCCGTTCTCAGGATGTCATTCATTCGGCTTACTTCCCACACTTCCGAGCACAGATGAATTGTGTGCCCGGTTCAAAGACCTATTTTCAGTTTACGCCTACCGTCACAACCGCCGAAATTCGTCAGAACAAAGACGTAAAAAATCATGTTGAAGAGGTCAATGGCATTCGTGCTGCAAAGGGTGAAGACCTTTGGGAGTTCGACTATGTTTTGTTATGTAACAAAATCTGTGGAGCCGCGCACTACAACATGCAGATGGAAATCATCGTTGAAACCGAAGAGGAATACAACGCATGGTTAAANGAACAAAAAACGGTCGCTGAGACTTTGTAATTAAGACGTNATTAANAAAGNTATGTCAANTACTTCGACNAAAAACGAGCANTTTCAGGATCATTTGATGGAACACCATCACAAAGAGAACTTCTTTACGAAGTATATCTTTACTATGGATCACAAAATGATAGGTAAGCAATTTTTGATTACCGGTATGATCATGGGTATAGTGGGTGTGATGATGTCAATGCTCTTCCGTTTAGAGCTTGCATATCCGGAACAAAGTTTCCCAATTCTTGAATTCTTTTTAGGAAAGTGGGCACCGGATGGAGTTATGGACCCTAATATGTATCTGGCTCTTGTAACNATNCACGGAACCATCATGGTCTTCTTCGTATTGACTGCGGGTCTTTCAGGTACNTTCTCGAATCTACTGATCCCATTGCAGATTGGCGCGCGTGATATGGCATCTGGTTTTATGAATGCATTATCATACTGGTTCTTTTTCTTGAGTTCTGTAGTAATGATTGCATCATTATTTGTTGAGTCAGGTCCTGCATCAGGTGGCTGGACGGTATATCCACCACTTTCAGCGTTACCACAGGCAATGCCAGGTTCAGGAACAGGTATGACGCTTTGGCTTATCTCAATGACCCTATTTATTGTAGGTTCACTACTAGGTTCATTGAACTACATAGTTACCGTAGTTAACATGCGAACCAAAGGAATGAGCATGACGCGTCTTCCGTTGACTATTTGGGCATTTTTTGTAACTGCAATTCTGGGAGTCCTTTCATTCCCTGTTTTGTTAAGCGCTGCATTGCTGCTCATGTTCGATCGTCTGTTAGGTACGTCGTTCTACCTAAGCGATATTTTTATAGGTGGTGAAGTTTTGAGCTACAGCGGTGGATCGCCTGTATTGTACCAGCACTTGTTCTGGTTCTTAGGTCACCCCGAAGTATACATCATTTTATTGCCTGCTTTAGGTATTTCTTCTGAAGTGATTGCGACCAATTCGCGCAAGCCAATCTTTGGCTACCGCGCGATGGTAGGTTCGATACTTGCCATTGCATTCCTAAGTTTTATCGTTTGGGGTCACCACATGTTCGTCACAGGAATGAACCCATTCTTAGGTTCGGTCTTTACATTTACGACCTTATTGATTGCCATTCCGTCAGCTGTAAAAGCGTTCAATTACATAACAACCTTGTGGAAAGGAAACATTCAGTACACACCTGCGATGTTGTTCTCTATAGGTTTAGTAAGTACGTTCGTTACCGGTGGTTTGACGGGTGTTATTCTCGGTGANTCAGCTTTGGACATTAACGTTCACGATACTTATTTTGTAGTAGCTCACTTCCACATCGTTATGGGACTTAGTGCTATTTTCGGAATGTTTGCAGGTGTCTACCACTGGTTCCCTAAGATGTACGGACGTATGATGAATAAATCTATGGGCTATGCGCACTTCTGGTTGACTTTTATTACTGCCTATGGTGTGTTTTTCCCAATGCACTTCTTAGGGATGGCCGGTTTGCCGCGTCGTTACTACAGCAATACTGCATTCCCAATGTTCGATAACTTAGCGGATATCAATGTATTGATTACCTATTTCGCAATAATTGGAGGTGCCGCCCAGTTGATCTTTATCTTCAACTTCTTCTACAGTATTTGGAGAGGTCCTAAAGCATCGCAAAATCCATGGAGAGCAAACTCACTTGAGTGGACGACTCCTGTAGAGCACCTACACGGTAACTGGCCAGGAGATGTTCCTGTAGTACACCGTTGGGCCTACGATTACTCTAAGCCTGGTTACGATGAGGATTTCGTGCCTCAGAATGTGCCATTGGCAGAAGGTGAGGAGAGCGGGCATTAGATCCGAAACACTTTTTTAAAAATTCAAATCCCCTTGCCTTTAGGTAAGGGGATTTTTTGTGGTATTTTGTACCACCTATGAACGAGCATCTCGACCCCACGGGGGAAAATTTTTCAAATACGGAGCGTGAAATAGAACGTAAGCTTCGTCCGCTGTCCTTTGATGATTTCACGGGGCAGGCACCTGTATTGGAAAATCTTAAAATCTTTGTGGAGGCCGCTAAGATGCGTGATGAGGCGATGGATCATGTTTTACTTCATGGACCTCCGGGATTAGGAAAAACTACCCTCAGTCATATTCTAGCGAATGAGCTAGGAGTGGGAATAAAAATCACTTCCGGTCCTGTTTTAGATAAGCCGTCAGATTTAGCGGGTCTTCTAACGAACCTTCAAGAAAACGATGTCTTATTTATTGATGAAATTCACCGTTTATCGCCTGTAATAGAGGAATACCTCTACAGTGCCATGGAGGATTTTAAGATAGATATTATGATTGACTCCGGACCAAGTGCTCGGAGCGTTCAAATTGCGTTGAACCCATTTACTCTTGTCGGAGCAACCACACGTTCAGGATTACTCACGGCGCCGCTTAGAGCACGTTTTGGTATTAACGCTCGTTTGGAGTACTACGATGTTGAATTACTCAGTACCATTGTCGATCGCAGTGCTGAGATATTAAATGTACAGACCGAATATGAGGCAGCAATACGCATTGCGAGCCGCTCAAGAGGAACTCCGCGTATTGCAAATGCGCTATTGCGTCGCGTNCGTGATTTTGCTATGGTCAAAGGAAATGGATCCATNGATGTTGCCATTGCAGAATACGGNTTAAATGCATTGAACGTGGACAGCCGAGGCTTAGATGAAATGGATAATAAAATCATTTCCGTTCTCATTGATAATTTCGCTGGCGGGCCAGTAGGACTTAGTACATTAAGTACTGCTATCGGTGAGCAAGCGGAAACTATTGAGGAAGTTTACGAGCCCTATTTGATTAAGGAAGGTTTTATTCTTCGTACGCCTAGAGGTCGTATGGTAACAGAAAAGGCCTATCAACATTTGGGAAAGGCGCGTAAAGATTCAGGCGAAACCGGTTCATTGTTTTAATGACACCCGAGGCGGCTTCAAGCATTATAAAACGACTAGCAAAAGAGCAGGGTTTTTTCGCTTGTGGTATAGCCAAAGCAGAATTTCTTGAGGAAGAAGCCACAGGATTAGAGCGTTGGTTGAAAGCAGGATATCACGGCGACATGTCATGGATGGAAAATCACTTTGATGCGCGTTTAGATCCCCGAAAGCTGATGCCGGGTGCAAAATCCGTCGTTAGTGTTCTACTGAATTATTACCCAGAACAAGAGCAGGAGGCTGGAACTCCAAAGATTTCAAAGTATGCTTACGGTCGCGATTACCATAAGGTAATTCGTGGTAAGCTCAAGCGTATGCTGGAAGGCGTACGTGCAGAAATTGGTGAAGTCGAAGGCAGAGGATTCGTCGATAGTGCCCCAGTAATGGACCGTGCTTGGGCTCGTAGAAGTGGCTTAGGCTGGATCGGAAAGCATAGTTTACTATTGAGTAAGAAGGAGGGAAGTTTCTTTTTTATTGGAGAGCTCATACTTGATTTAGAATTGGCCCCTGATGGACCTAGTACGGATCATTGCGGGACTTGTACTGCGTGCATAGACGCTTGTCCTACACAAGCTATTGTTGCACCTACAGTTGTCGATAGTAATAAATGCATCAGTTACCTCACCATCGAGTATAAGAAGACCTTGCCGAATACGTATCAAGATAAGATGGAGGAGTGGGTGTACGGTTGCGATGTTTGTCAAGATGTATGTCCATGGAATCGGTTCTCGAAACCTACTACTGAACCGGATTTCCAAATAAGGGACGCCGTAGCGACTAAAGGTTGGGAGGAATGGGAAGAGGTCACCCATGAACTTTGGGATGAAATCATGAAAGGTTCGGCCATCCGTAGAACGGGCTACGAAGGGTTTAAACGCAATCTTAAATTTGCTAAGAAATCCTAGTTTACGGGAACTTCAATAACTTGAAGGATGCGGTAATTGGTCGGGTTGTAGACGTAGACTACAGCTGCAGCATTCGCCTTAATCCAACTGGTGTTCCAGGTTCCTACGAAACTCTTAGAGAGCTCATCCCCTGGAACCATTGGGGAAGTGCCAAAACTCGTGCCCCAAGTATCTGTTACGAAATCTCGAAGAACGTTCATGTGCACGTAGCTGCTGTCTCTCGTGTCATCGGGCATAAGCTGTGGGCTAACGATAGCACTCTCTTTAATTAATACGACAATAGACAGATCATGCAGTAGCGGAGTTTGTGGGAACCCTTCGGCATCGATCTCTAAAACCGTATCATTGACGACAGTTGCAGATGCTTCTAATGCGATGTGCAAGGTCGAGTCAATTGCTTCGGAACTCAACGTAGGCCAGTTGGTGTATGCGGACCAGTGTCCATTCCCAGATGCGGTCCAGTTCTCACGATTCACCATACCTACAGGAAGAAAGTTGGTTCCAAAAAAATTCTGGATGGTCTTTCCTTCGGGTGTAGTAAAGTCAGTAGGATAATCTGTATTCGTGTTGGTGAAGTTTCCGGGTCCCGCGTGTATTGCAAGTCCAATAATTCTCGATCCGTAGGCATCTACTAACGCTTCAATAGCTTTTGAGGCTTTGGGACAATTCTTACAACGGTGGCCTGTAAAATCTTCGATGAGGACATTACGTTGCTGCTGCGTACTGGTCGTATCCTGAATGTTTCCTTTGAACGGCTGGTCAATAACATCGCAAGAAGGTGTCATGACGAGCATAGTGAAAATACCGAGTAAAAGTAGGAGTTGCTTCATGTCTTAGAAACTTGTGGTTAAGGAGAAACTCACACCATTAGAGGGTGGAACGACTCGACATACCCCTCCGACACAAAAGATACCACGCTGTTGGCGTCCGTAGGAAAGTTGGAATCTGCTAGTACCTTGNGTNTAGACGACACTCGCTAGCGGATAATGGAGCTGTTGATCGGGGTCGGGATTGCCATAGTTGTAGATGTCCTGGACACTGAAGAACCAGTGCGGCGCGATGCTGTATTCCACTAGCGCCATCGCCATACTGCCTCGATCGTCTTGCGTGGAGAGTAACTGGAATTCATTTCGCAGATAGTGTTTCGATTTCACCTTATATAAGGTCTCTAAAACGATCACATCTGCATTCATAGTCTTGATGTTTTCTGGGTTTGAAAGCATGGGTTCGTCGCTCAATCCATCCTCAAGAACACTGCGGTTGTAGTGCAAGTTTAAATAGGTGAGGTTGTACTTGAAAGATCTATTGACTTTCTTACTGATTTTAAAGTTCAGGTCGTGAAAATAGGGAATGGTCCCACGCTCCATGGGATCACTGTAATACCCTTGTAACGTTCGAAGAGTGTCATTAGAAGACGCCACGTAGTCTTTATCAATACTTTGTACAGCGCTGTAATTAATACTTACAAGCGTCCCATATTTCCCGCCGAGTTTAGATTTGCGTTTAAATCTGTAATTGGCTTCTAATTGAATGCCTTCTTCGCCATTAATCTGCGTCGCATACTGGTACAATGCCGGTAAAGCATAGGTATGAACCTCGGTTGTCGGGCTCAGATAGTTTACCAACATATCGATGGTACTTCCATTGCGGTCGCTTCTAAAACTCATGTTATCTATGCGCTTCACACCTGCAATCACCCCTAGTCCATTTTTACTGTAACTGAGATTGGCTATAAAACCGTTTCCGTCTTTATAGATGTAGCCATTGTCGGCACTAGGATCATTCGCTTTATAGGCGAATTCGGTATTTAAAACCCACGGACCTTTCATCAATTGGGAACGAACGCCTGCCGCAGCCACATTTTCGGGCAGTACTAAAAACGGATCGTTAGCACGTTGGTATTTACTCATGTAGCTGGCCCCGATTGTCCAACGTAGACCAAGCGAGTCGAGCGCATGCCAACGTTCGCTTAAATTGATTTCGGCATCGACACCTCTTAGAATACCGGGACTTTTTTCAAAATAGAAACGTTGCCGTCCCAGCACCCCTTTAAAGTAAACACCTTTCGCTAGATTCGCTTTGACGCGCACCCCGTCCATTGCATTATCATAGCCTAATCCTCGCTCCTCGTAGGAGCGGAATACCATGCCAGATCCGAACTGCTCNTAAAANCTNCCNACNGTNACATCNAGNTTNTCNTGTTTNAACTGTAAGTAGCGATAAGTAATNCCNTCNCCGCGNTANCCNTCTGGGAANCCNAGCATNACATTCTGATAATTTTCNTAGCGCAATCCTCCNGAAAAATCNCCGTCNGTGTAGACGAAATTTGCNTANCCCTGNCCCAGAAAACGTTCATCTGGNTANAANTCNCCNGNAGGATCAATCCCTTCATCNCGNAGGTACNATTGGCCGTCTAACTGNAAATTNCCATGCAATTGGCCGCCGTAAGAATCTTGTGCNATNGCTGCACNAGGCAANAGNAGNANCGNAANTANGCGTNNGGCTAATCNGTTCATTNGTATCAATGNTCNACCGATTCNCCGCGAGCCACTTTTGCAACGACTTCGGCTAGATTTTCTTCATCGCCAGGCGAATACCCGCTATGCTTCCAAACGACTTCACCATCCGCATTCAATACTAAGGTGAAAGGCACATTAACGATACCAAGATTTCGCTTTAAATCTTGGTTCTCGTCTAAGAGGACGGTGTATTCCCACCCTTGACCTTGCACCATAGGAGCCACACGTGATGAATTTCGGGTATCGTCAATACTCACTGCTAAAACCTTTGCTCCGTATTCTTCTTCAAGCTCTATTGCATAATCTGCAAATGCAGTTAATTCTTTTATACAAGGCTTACACCACGTTGCCCAGAAACCGATGACTGTTGGCCCTTCAGTACCAATTTGATCTTTTATATCGACCAGTTTTCCATCAAGGGTTTTAAGTGTTGTGCTGGGCAATTGTTGTGCCTGCATTCCTAGTGCAAGGAGTGTGACAGCGAATGCTGTAAAAAGGTTTTTCATCTAGAGCGATTTAATCAAAAAAAACGGGGGACCGAAGTCCCCCGTAAAAATAGCAATTTTTAAGTTTTAGTGCGCAATGTTTAAACGTAAGGTCTTGCTTACGCCATTCACATTTACATTCACAAAGTATAAACCGGCACTCAAGGCGCTAGTCTCTAAGTCGATTTTCTGCGTACCGGCATCTAATGTTTGAGAATCTGTAAATACGGTTTGACCCATTACATTTACAACATTGATAGCCACATCACTACGATCCATCAAGTCAATTTCTACTCCCGCAATATCATTTGCCGGGTTAGGGTAAACTGAGATATAACGCGCGAAATTATCCATTTCGTTTACACTCGAAGTAGTGTAATCTGCGTAAGCTGCTTGCAATACTTCACCAGTTGTGTTGTCTTGCAACCAAACAATGATGTCCATATTGCTTGTTCCCACCCAGAAGTCAAATGAACCTTGTGTAGGTGCACTATTGACAGAGATGGTTGAGTTAGCGTAATGCGTGTAGGTGTTACCAGCAGTCATCGACCCCATGGCTTTACCATTTTCGCCGTCCATGAACTTTCGGAAGACTTGGTAGAATGTAGTTTCTCCATTGGACTGTACGTTATGACCAATCTCTTTTTCAATCATCGCCATGTGAAGCACATTATTAGAACCTAGATTTCCTAATGCCTCTACTTCAACATCACATTGAATGTAGTTACCTGTAAAACTCCATTCTGCTGACATTTCAGCAAGTGCAGGAATTGCGGTAACAGCATCGATGTTTGCTTGACTGGTAGGTACATTCGAACCTGAATAAACAACATCTGGGACACCGCTAATTCCGTATGCGCTGCGACGTGCCAAAGCTTCTGAATTGTATGCAGGGTCATTCCCTGGCGAAGGCCAGTTCATTTGGTACTTCACAGAAACCAACTGCGTTCCTGAGGTATTGGCATCATTATCGTCTAATAATTGCTTGTAACCGGGATTGAAACTAGCACACGGTCCACAAGTTGAGGAAGTAAATTCTTCCGCCAAAACTACGCGATCCGCTGTTGCTGTTACAACCTCAATAGTTGAAGTTAACATGTCGTTACCTGTGTTTTGGTCGTTACCACCGTTCAAAGATGATGCCCATACATCAACTGTATACGTACCCGTTGTACTTGGGTTCCAACTAGTGCTGTGCGAGAATGTGTACGTTTGGTACGGTGCAATGCTTAAGCCGGTTAACGCATCAGTAACAGTCGTGCCGTTATCTATTTTGTAGTTCAGATCCATCGAAGTGATGGTCGTTCCACCGTAGTTTGTGATAGTACCTTCAATAGTGAAGGGCGCTTTGTTCAAGCCTACAGTACTGAACATATCCAAAGACTCAGTTGCTAGGTCGAAGTTGTAAGGCGCAAAGATTGAGAAATCATCAATTCCTAAACCGTAGAGCCAGCCGCCG
>NYXD01000041.1 GCA_002685435.1 Cryomorphaceae bacterium
GGTTGGCGTTGTTAATGATAATGGAATTCGCATTGGGCACATCTAAGCCACTTTCGATAATAGATGTGGCGACTAAAACGTCGTATTTACCGTCCATAAAGTCCAGCATGACTTTTTCTAATTTCTTACCGTCCATTTGGCCATGGCCTATGGCAATTCTCGCATCGGGCACTAACCGTTGAATCATTCCTGCGACTTCCTGTATGTTGCTGACACGATTATTGATAAAGAAAACTTGTCCACCGCGCTGGATCTCATAACTCACCGAATCGCGAATGGCCTCTTCTGTAAATCCGATGAGCTCCGTTTCAATGGGTTGACGGTTCGGCGGGGGAGTAGTCATTACACTAAGGTCGCGCGCGGCCATCAGTGAAAACTGAAGGGTACGCGGAATAGGTGTGGCGGTCAACGTTAAGGTATCAACACCTACTTTGAGCGTCTTAATTTTATCCTTTACCCCTACACCAAATTTTTGTTCTTCGTCCACAATAAGGAGACCGAGGTCTTTGAATTCCACGGTCTTGCTGACCAATTTATGTGTGCCAATAAGAATATCGACCTTACCGCTTTTAAGATTCGCCAATGTCTCTCGTTGCTGCTTGGCCGTGCGAAATCTATTGATATAGTCTACCGTTACGGGAAAACCTTCCAGCCGTTTGGTGAAGGTTTTGAAGTGTTGGAAGGCAAGAATAGTGGTTGGCACAAGCACTGCGACTTGTTTGCCATTTGCCGCAGCTTTGAATGCTGCGCGTATAGCAATTTCAGTTTTACCAAAGCCAACATCACCACAAATAAGACGGTCCATAGGCATGGGGCGTTCCATATCTTTTTTTACCGCTTCCGTCGCAGAAACCTGATCCGGGGTGTCTTCGTACAAGAAACTGGCTTCCAATTCATGTTGCAGGTAGCCGTCTGGCGCGCATTCGAACCCAATGGCTTCTTTGCGTTTTGCGTACAATTGGATCAAATCAAAGGCGATCTGCTTCACCTTCGCCTTCGTCTTCTTTTTCAGCGACTGCCATTGTGGGCTGCCTAGCTTATTCAATTGCGGCGCTGTTCCATCTTTCCCATTGAACTTACTGATCTTATGCAGCGAATGAATACTGACATACAGAATATCGTTGTCGCGATAGACCAATTTTATGGCTTCTTGCACAGTACCGTTATTGTCGATTTTTTGAAGCCCGCCAAACTTACCCACCCCATGGTCTACATGCGTTACATAATCACCAAACTCTAATGCGTTGAGTTGCTCTAATGTGATGGCCTGTTTTTTCTGTGCACCGTTTTTAATATTGAAGCGCTGATACCGGTCGAATATCTGGTGGTCAGTATAGAGGTAGACGCCGGCCAATTCATCCTCAAATCCTTCGTGTAACGATGTGGTGGTTGTGGCGTATCGCGGGGCAAGCTCCAAATCCTCAAAAATGGCCCTGAACCTGTCTATTTGCTTTTCGTTCGCGCACATCAATACGGCCTGCTTGCCCCGCCCGTCTACATCGAGTAAGGTCTGTGCAAGAAGATTAAAGTCCTTATTAAATGCCCGTTGCGGAAGTGCTTTGCTTTCGATGGTTTGAGTGTGCCACTGGGCTTTACCAAATTCTACACGACTGTAATCCATAAGATCACGTTTCATTGCATCGCCTGAAACAAACATCTCGCTTGGCGCACCGCGTTTCACTGCATCTCCTAATTGCTCATAGGTTTCATGGGCCAATTCCATTAATCGGTCCAAACCTGCCGTAAGCAAAGAAGGTGTATCAAGCCATACTTGCGTCTGCTTTGGTAAATAGCTCAGAAAGGAGCTGCGTTGTTCGAGGAAGGTTTTGTTTTCGACGTTTGGAACAATGCTCATTTTACTAGCCTTCCCAATGGTGCGTTGGCTCTCAATGTCGAAATAGCGAATGCTCTCTACTTCATCGTCAAAAAATTCTACGCGATAGGGGTGATCTTTCGAAAAAGAGAAGATATCTACGATACCCCCACGTACAGAAAATTGGCCTGGACTTGTGACAAAGTCTACGCGTTCGAATTGGTATTCAAAAAGCGTTTCGTTTAAAAAGTCAATCGATATACGCTCACCCACATGAAGCTTTAGGGTATTGTTTTCCAATTCCTTTTTAGTTACTACTTTTTCGAAAAGTGCTTCGGTATAGGTAATGACAATGGGTGAACGACGTCTGCTGCTAAGATGATTCAACACCTCCGCTCGCAGAAGGACATTTGCGTTATCCGTTTGCGAAACTTCATAAGGTCTGCGATAAGATGCCGGATAAAAATAACACGGCACTTTCGGTAAAAGCTTCTCAAGATCATTCTGAAGGTAAGCGGCTTGCTCTTTACTCTGTGCAATGAGCAATTGGGGTACATTCGTTTGAACAAAAGCCGCTGCAGTTAGAATAGCCGTGTGTGAGCCACCTGCAGTTGTGCATCCGATAGCGGTGCGTTGGTTGTCTTTGGCGGCCTCAACTAAGGCTTGAATGAGCGGGTGTTCATCGTAGTAGCTAAGTAAGTCTGCCAGTTCCAAGGTTTATTCTTTGTATTTCTGCATAAATGCATGGGCGGTCTCAACCATACGCGGCGAACCAATGAAAACAGGTACCCGTTGGTGTAATTCCGAGGGGTCTATCTCCAAAATTCGCTTTGCGCCGTCTGTGGCCATACCGCCGGCTTGTTCAACAATAAAAGCGAGTGGGTTACACTCATACAGGAGACGAAGTTTGCCATTTGGCGCCATCGTTCCTGTGGGGTAAAGATACACCCCACCTTTAATAAGATTGCGGTGAAAATCGGAAACTAATGAGCCTATGTAACGAGAGGTGTAAGGCCGATTTGTGGCTTCGTCGAACTCTTGACAATACTTCAAATATTGCTTTACCCCCGTGGGAAAATGCACGTAATTTCCTTCGTTTACACTGTAGATTTTTCCTTCTGCGGGAATAGTCATGTTTGGGTGAGATAAACAGAACACACCGATTGAGGGGTCTAATGTAAAGCCATTCACGC
This sequence comes from Cryomorphaceae bacterium, assembly GCA_002685435.1. The sequence goes on from NYXD01000041.1 coordinate 3,007, forward strand.
CGTTTCCTGTAGTATACACGAGCATAGTTGACGAGCCGTACACGACATAACCGGCGGCGATTTGTGCATCACCAGGTTGTAAGAAATCGTTTAAACCCACCGGACTACCGGTTGGGGTAATTCTGCGATAGATTGAGAAAATGGTACCTACACTTACGTTTACGTCTATATTAGAAGAACCGTCTAGAGGGTCCATTAACACGATGTATTTTGCATCGGTATGAATTTCATCGTCGAAACTTATGAAGGAATCTTCTTCTTCAGAGGCAACACCGCAAACTTGACCCATACTGCGCAGCGCGCGCATGAATGTCTCATTCGCCATGACATCTAATTTCTGTTGCTGTTCGCCTTGCACATTTTCAGTGCCTATTGCCCCCAGTATGTCTGCTAATCCAGCTTTATTAATTTCCCTGTTTACCACCTTCGCAGCAAGACGAATTGAGGTTAAGAGTTGTGATAATTCTCCGGATGCGAACGGAAAATCCTTTTGATTCTCAACGATGAATTCGCCGAGCGTAGTGGGTTGTACCATGGTCAGTGGTTTTTTGGTTGTAATAGGTGCATGCAAGTTAGCCATTTTCCGTGGGAATCACCCGAAACTAAAGATTACCTTTACCCCATGAGATTCGACGGACAAGTACGTGCTAAAAAGCACTTGGGACAACACTTCCTGAAAGATGAGAGCATCGCAGAACGCATTGCAGCTGTAGTTCCTTTTGAGGGTGTAGAAAAAGTATTGGAAATCGGTCCAGGCATGGGTGTGATGACAAAGTATCTATTGAGAAACCCGTCCATCGAAACGTGGGTGATTGAAATTGATCAGGAGAGTGTAAGTTATTTACAGGCAAATTACAACCAGCTCAGTGCCCGAATCTTAGAGGAGGATTTTTTGAAATGGAATCCGTCAAAAACATTTGGCGATGCGCCATTTGCTTTGATCGGTAACTTTCCATACAATATTTCTTCCCAGATCGTCTTTAAAGTGCTTGAAGAGCGGCATCAAATTCCGCTTTTTGGTGGGATGTTCCAGAAGGAAGTGGCCGAAAGATTGTGCGCTCCTCCAGGAAATAAAACCTATGGAATCTTATCCGTATTGTGTCAGGCTTACTTTGATTTGACCTATGATTTTACCGTGCCTCCCACAGTGTTTAACCCTCCACCAAAGGTGGAGAGCGGGGTCATGCACATGGTAAGAAAACCTACTGACCCAGATATTTCATTTGCACTACTCAAGCGCGGGGTTAAAGCGGCTTTTGGACAGCGGAGAAAAACTTTACGTAATGCTTTGAAAGTCCTTAACTTGCCTGTAGGCTTTGATCACCCGTATTTGACGAAACGTGCGGAGCAATTGGGCCATGCAGAGTTTGTGGAATTGCTAAATGCCATTGAAGATGGAAGAGCTTAGTGTAAAAGAACGGATCGAGCGTGCAATGAACGCCATTGATTGGACGGAGTTTGAAGAATATACCATGGACTTGCACGCTGCGGATATTGCTGAAGCACTTGAGTCTCGTGAGATTGAGGAGATTGAGCGTTTCCTTGAAAGCTTGGATGCGGAGCTTGTTGCAGATATTCTTGTCGAGATTGATGAAGACATTCGTACTCAGCTGCTAAAGACGTATTCATCAGAAGATATTGCCCATGAGCTCGTAGAGAACATGGACAGTGATGATGCGGCGGACATGCTTTCTGAGCTTTCGGACGAGTTGACAAAAGAAGTACTCTCGAAGGTCGATGATAAAGAGCAAGCAAAAAAGATTGCCCATCTACTAACGCATGACGAGGATACCGCCGGAGCCTTGATGGCGACGGAATATGTTAAAGTGCAAGAGGGCTTGACGGCGCTTAGATGTGTGGCAGCAATGAGGACTCAGGCAGAAAATGTAGACCGCGTTCATGCTGTTTATGTGGTTAATGAAGATGATATACTGGTGGGGACGTTGAGTTTGAAAAAACTATTGACGGCGAAACGAACAGAAAATATATCAGAACTCTACACCCCGATTAGACACACGGTATTATCTACTACCCCTGCAGAGGAAGTAGCGAATACCATGCAGAAATACGATTTATTCGTGCTCGCGGTGGTGAATGCCGCTGGCGAATTACTCGGTCGTATTACTTTGGATGACGTCGTCGATTTTATACGTGAAGAGGCTGAGCGCGATTACCAATTAGCTTCGGGTTTGACCGACGAGGTTGAAAGCGACGATACCGTTTTACAAGTGACCCGGGCACGCATACCTTGGCTGCTTATTGGTCTCTTTGGAGGATTGATAGTGGCTTTGATGCTAGGTGAAAACGAAGGTGATATTAAATCGGTGCCAGCTCTGGCTTTATTTATGCCTCTGATTGCGGCGATGGCCGGTAATGTTGGAGTTCAATCCTCAGCAATTGTGGTACAAGCCCTAGCTTCTGAAACGAAAGAGCAAAACATCATTGCGAAGCTTTGGAAGGAATTATCTGTGGGTTTAGTAAATGGTCTTATACTCGCAGCTACCATGTACGGAGCCGGCTTACTTTTAGGCTATGACCAATTGGTCACTATGACTGTTGCGGTTTCCCTTCTCGCTGTAATCATCTTCGCTTCTTTGTTTGGAACCTTTATACCTCTACTACTTAACAGGTTCAACATAGATGCTGCCTTGGCAACAGGTCCTTTTATCACCACGGCAAATGATGTGATCGGATTGATTATTTATTTTCAAATTGGTCGCTACATCATCGGATACTGATGAAGGCACTACTCATAGACGATACGCATCCACTGCTCGAAGAAGGTTTAACTGCGGGTGGATTAGAATTGGTTCGTGCTTTTGTCGAACCGCTAGAAGAGCTCACTGAGAGGCACTCAGATGCGGAGGTGATTATCATTCGCTCTCGACTGAAAGTAACTAAAGACTTTTTACATGCTTTTCCCCGACTAAAAGTCATTGGGCGTCTTGGTGCTGGGCTGGAAAATATAGATGTCGAGGAGGCAACCCGAAATGAGATCGTTTGTCTGCGCGTACCGGAGGGTAATGCACGTGCAGTCGCAGAACATGCCTTAGGTATGCTTTTGAGCTTACTCAATCACCTTCCGCGTGTTCATCGAGAAATTAAGGAAGGTAAATGGTTACGCGAGTCGAATAAAGGACGCGAACTACAAGCGCTGAAAGTAGGTGTGATCGGCTATGGAATAATGGGCGGCACTTTTGCTCGATTGCTCGATGCCATGGGCGTAACGGTACTTGCGTATGATAAATACAAAACCGGATATGCTGAAGGTGGGGTTCAAGAGTGTTCATTGCAAGAGCTCTACACCGAANCAGATGNCATTAGCTTACACCTGCCGTTAACAGCTGAAACTCGGGATTATGCGAATGCGGATTTTTTCCATGCGTTTAAAAACCCCGTTCACTTTATCAATACAGCGCGCGGGCCCATTTTAAATACAGTTGACCTTGTAGCGGCCCTTGATTCAGGTAAAGTGCTGAGTGCAGGATTGGACGTATTGGAATATGAGAAATCTAGTTTTACTAGTCTCTTTGAAGGACCGCTGCCACCGGCTTTAGCCGCTTTACTCGAACGTGAAAATGTACTTTTAAGTCCCCACGTTGCGGGCTGGACTAAAGAAAGCTTTGAAAAAATGGGCTCAGGATTAGCGCGAAAGGTTTTAGCAGTTCTTAAAACCGTTTAAAAACAAACTGAACTACATCTGGTGTTCGCTGCTCAAGGAGAATATTGAGCCCTTCCGTTTCGCGCTGTTCATCTTCTTCACGATAATGGCGAATGGTTAAAAGCGCTGTGTCGGAAACTAATTCTAAATCAAACAACCCGGTCAATTCGCCCATAACTATAGGTACGATAATAGGGTCGTGGTTAATGCAGAACACGGCCTTAGTTGCAGTATTACGCATCAGATTGACCACGACGCCTTGATCCGCGAACAGCTGGTAAATCGCACTAAGGTGATGTTCCGCGATAAACGCTAAATCCTTTGTCTTTAGCTGCAGCAGTGCTTGATTTTCCTTTAGAATGAAATTGGGTACTTCCGGAGTAGCACGATCTACACCACCTATAGTTGTACCCTCGGATGTTGGGTCTACGAAACTTTTGATGTGTAAGGGAATGCCTTTCTTTTTAAGCGGCTGAATGGTCTTAGGGTGAATGATCGAAGCCCCATAAAAAGCAAGCTCTATGGCTTCATTGAAGGGCAAACGGTCAATTTTAGTTGTGTTTTGGAAGGTTTTAGGATCTGCGTTTAACATGCCCGGGACATCTTTCCATATGGTTAGGCTGTCGGCTCCTAAACAGAATGCGAAAACAGCACCTGTGTAATCTGAACCTTCACGGCCTAAAGTGGTGGGTAATCCTGAGGCGGTGGCGCCGATGAATCCCTGAACTACATTCACTTTCCCCAGATCAATGCGGTTTTGTATGGCAGTTGTTGTTTCATCCCAACGCACAGTAGCCCTTTTAAACTGGTCGTCTGTATGGATAAGAAGTCGAGTGTCTTGCCAAACGGTTGGGGTTACCTGACCCACATATGCTGCAATAATTTTCGTTGAAATAAGTTCTCCGTGATGTACAATAAAGTCGTAGGCCTCACTATAAGACAGCTCTTTTCGTTCAATGCCTGCACTTACCTGATTAAGGAATTCTTGAACGTCCGATTTTACAGTCGCCGGTTCCTCAAATAAGGATTCAATGATTTTAAAATGAAATTCGCGAATCGCACCGATTTTTTCACGGGCCAATCCTAGTTCATTTCGGCTCCAGTGCCCAACTACTTCTTCAAAAGCGTTAGTGGTTTTACCCATGGCACTTACAACTATGACCATTGGGCGCTGTGNAAACAGACCGATGATTCGAGCGACATTTCTAACACTATCGGCGTCTTTTACTGAAGCGCCACCAAATTTGAAGACAAGAGGTGTACTCATTTTAAAGCATTCAATTGTTCGCGTGTCAACGTTCCCAAATGCCATTCGGAGTCGAGCGTTGCGTTATATTTTTTGTAGAAATTTAAAGCGGGTTCGTTCCATTCTAAAACCGTCCATTCCATTCTACCTACGTTCTGTTTCGTCGCTTCATCCACAACTTTATCGAACAATTCTATGCCTAGACCTGCTTGGCGATGTTCCGGTTTTACATACAAATCCTCTAGATGTAATGTAGGCCCTTTCCATGTGCTGTAGCGAGAATAGTATAAAGCCATGCCAACGATACCTGACTTTTTATGTTCTGCAACAAAGCAATGAAATCGTTGCTCTGAAAAACCATGTCGTATTAAGTCATCTACAGAGATAATCACGGCATTCGGTTCTCTTTCGTATATGGCCAATTCCGTAATGAGCGCGTGTACCGCGATCATATCTTCTTGTACTGCTTTGCGAATCGTTACCATAGTGTTACGAAGGTACTGCAATCTCAGCTTCTTTGTTGAAAGTGTTCCACATACGATGTCCCTTAAGGATCGTAATACATAGCAAAATGAAAATTATTTTCTAAGCGCTAGAGCATCTGCCTTGAGTACTTCTACAACGGATGGGTCGAGAAGTGTTGAGGTATCTCCAAGGTTACCAGTATCGCCTTCGGCAATTTTTCTAAGAATACGACGCATGATTTTTCCGGAGCGTGTCTTNGGTAAGCCGGGTACGATTTGTATTACATCGGGTTTAGCAATAGGTCCAATTTCGGCTACCAATGAGCGTATCACTGATTTTCTTATCGTTGCTTCATCAGTGGTATCCTTATCCACAATAACGTAGGCATAAATTCCTTGGCCTTTAATATCGTGCGGGTACCCAACAACTGCACTTTCAGTTACCGCGCTTGACGCATTAATAGCATTTTCTATTTCTGCGGTTCCAAATCTATGACCACTCACGTTGATCACGTCGTCCACACGACCAATGATTCTGTACATTCCTTCTTCCCTGCGTGCACCGTCACCGGTAAAGTAATAGCCTTCGTAGTTGCTGAAGTACACATTCTTACAACGTTTGTGATCTCCGTATGTAGTGCGAAGCATTGACGGCCAGGGGTGTTTTATGCACAAGTAGCCTTCAACACCGTCTCCTTCTATCTCATTGCCATCNGNATCCAGAAGTACGGGTTGGATCCCNGGTAATGGGCGTCCAGCGTACGTGGGTCGTTGCGGACTTAGGCTCCCAAGCCCAGATATCATAATGCCACCTGTTTCTGTTTGCCACCATGTATCTACCACGGGACAATTTCCACGCCCAACTTTATCGTGGTACCAATGCCACGCTTCAGCATTAATGGGTTCTCCTACGGATCCGATCACTTTTAGTGCCCTTAATTCTGCACGATCGACATATTCATCGCCACAGGCCATGAGTGCACGAATAGCAGTGGGTGCAGTATAAAATTGGTTGACACTGTATTTATCGCAAACATCCCAGAAACGTCCAGCATCTGGAAAAGTCGGTACGCCCTCAAACATTAGGGTAGTTGCACCGTTGAGAAGCGGTCCGTATATGATGTAGCTGTGACCCGTAATCCATCCAACATCGGCAGTACACCAATACACATCACCACGTTCGTATTGAAATACATTTTTAAAACTGTAGCCGGCATAAACCATATAGCCACCGCAGGTATGGACTACACCTTTAGGTTTTCCTGTAGAACCTGACGTATATAAAATGAAAAGCATGTCTTCGGCATCCATGGGTTCTGCTAGGCAATCTGAACCCACTTCTACAACCGCATCGTGGTACCAATAATCGCGTCCCTCTACCATAGCAACTTCACGCCCGTCCCGGCGAATAACGATCACACTTTCTATAGAGTCACAATTTTTTAATGCCTCATCCACGGTGGCTTTGATAGGTAAAGCTTTTTCACCGCGGTACATTCCATCAGAGGTTAAAACACAAACGCACCGACTATCGTTGATTCTATCAGCAAGAGCATTCGAAGAAAATCCAGCAAATACAACGGAGTGCACTGCGCCAATTCGTGCACATGCTAGAACGCCAATAGTTAATTCTGGAATCATCGGCATATATACCGCTACCCGATCTCCTTTTTTAACGCCTCTCGCTTTTAATACATTCGCGAATCGACATACTTCGCTGTGTAATTCTTTATACGTTAGGCGTACCTCTTGCTCCTTTGGATCATTAGGTTCCCANAGNAGCGCGATNTCNTCNCCTTGTGTNTTAAGATGGCGGTCAAGGCAGTTTTCAGTAATATTCAGACGGCCTCCTTGAAACCATTTCACTTTGGGTGTTGCGAATTCCCATTCGAGCGTTTTATGCCAAGGTTCTTGCCAACTAAATGCTGCTGCGACCTCTTCCCAGAACTTNATNGGTTCATTTATTGACGCAGCATAGGCTTTCTCATAATCTGAGTAGGCCNTTAGTTGAATTTGATCCATTGGTTCATCAGTTATTGGTTCTGATTCCAATTTAGGACAAAAAATTTACCTTCGACTTCTGAAATAAGTAGACCTTTCTGCTCTAGATACTCAGGTGATTTCATACGTTCCAAGAGCTGTTCGTGTTCAAGAACTTCAAAACTGGGTTTGTGATTATGCTGAATCTGGGGTCTTTGAATCTTATACGTTTTGACCCAATTCATTACACTTACGTGGGAGATACCCAAAATGCGTTCAATTTCACGGTAGCTCACTCCCTCTATGTAAAGCTGAAGTGCTTTAACGACATAATAATCAGAGATTCGTTTGCCCAATTTTTGGACGGTGAAATAGTAGTTGCATTCTTTACAACGGTAGCGTTGACGATCTTTAATTATCCCACTTTTAACATAGCTTGCGCTGGAACACTTGGGACAGTGTTTTACTTCTTTCATGGCGGCGTAAGGTTTCTATAAAGGGGAAAATACAAAAAAAAAGTGGCGCAAATAAAAAACGCCGCCCAATTACAAGGCAGCGCTTAGTCACTCTGTTTGGGGCAAAGAGCCCTATTGAATTTGCGCTAAGGCGCAGGTTTAGGTCATTTTAATGGTTTCTTCTGCTCTATGCGTTTCCACCACTTCACTAACTCTAGTCATCACTTTAAAGAAACCACGAACTTCTTCTTCGGTTACTTCGGATAAAACTTGATGATTGAAATCCAACACTGCCTGGCGACTGTAGTCACGCATTTTCAATCCTTCGTGGGTCAATTTAATTAAAACACTCCGTCCGTCATTTGGATTCGATTCTCTTGAAATTAAAGCCTGTTTTTCAAGACTATTAAGTAAACGACTTAGAGAGGTGCTTTCCATGCCCATTTTCGGTCCTAGGGATGTGGAAGGGGTTCCTTTTTTAATATCGATGTTCAATAATGCGAAGCCCATTGCTACGGTCAGACCGTATTGGGCGACTTGCTCATTGTACATTTTTGACAATGCAATCCAGGATTTCCTGATTTGAAAATCAAAGGTTTCTAATGGTTTCATACTTCTAATGACGTATCCAATATACTAAATTATACTATGCGCGCATAGTATAATTTAAAAGTCTAAACTTCGAAGTAGTTGCGGTAGGAGGAGGTAGTTGAAATCGTCCATAAATTCTGATTTCGCACTGTTTAAGGCCGTTTCTTGTGAAGCAGAAATGGCCGTTCCGGAGATCGTTGTACTGTTCCAAAGCATGGAGTTGTTTTCTGTGGACGAAAGTGAAAATTGGGCCTCTATGCGCACTTTGTGGCGCACTAATGAATTACGTACCTGCCCAACTCCTGCAGTTTCTGAAGCTAGATGTCCGTCGCATTCTAGAATCAGTTGTGCCGTTTTACGATCACCTAAAAGAAAGTCTTTAGATAAACTTTTTTCTAGCTCATTGACCAATTCATCAGCTCCAGTACTTGCAATAAATACTGTTGGCTTTTGAAAGTTAACCACGATTGATTCTCCCCATTGGCTTTTGTTTTGTAGCCAACTTTTTGTTGCCGTATGGGCAGTTTGAATACGATCCCAGTCCCATGTAAAATCGAGAGTGACGCGAGTTTCAAAGCCTGTGTGTATGCATTGGATGGTTTGTTCTTGAAGTATAAATTGTCCCGAGCTCGAAGAAAGGGTGAGCGGAATCTGTTCTTGACTTTGTTTAGGCTGTTCGTATTGTGTACGAAACGTTAATGGCAAACCTAAATAAGCGGACTTTTCAGGAAGCCAATCGATCGCCAGAACCATTTTTTCAATCGACCGCAAAGCCTCGGTGGCGCTTGCATTTAATTTTGTTCTGTAACGGATGTCGCCAAACAATTGAAAGTCGTGGGCTTTGTCTAAAGCGTCAACAAGAGCGCTTAAGCGAGGCGAAGCTGAAAGGCTTGGATTTTGTGCCTCAGAGATTTTCGTATTGATCCAGTCCATGGCCGCCGCATCTTGAATTGCTTT
>NYXD01000042.1 GCA_002685435.1 Cryomorphaceae bacterium
GGCGCACTGAGTTACAACGGCCAGCGCTGTACAGCACTTAAACTTATTTTCGTCCACAAGTCTATTTCAGACGAGTTCCGCTCAAAGTTCACAAAAGCGGTGGATGCACTTGCTTTAGATCACCCTGCTACAAACAGTACGCTGACTCCGCTGCCTGAACGAAACAAGGTAGCGCAAATGGAAGCGTATGTGGACGACGCTGTCGCTAAAGGTGCTTCGGTGATTAACGAAAACGCAGGTCGCGTCTCAGACACCGCTTTTTTCCCGGCGGTTTTGTATCCGGTAACGGATCAAATGGCCATTTTCCACGAAGAACAGTTTGGACCGGTAGTTCCTATTGTTGAGTATGAAGACCTAGAAGAGGTGATGTCTTCTATTGCAGCATCTGACTATGGGCAACAGTGCAGCTTGTTTAGCGACAATGAATTAACCATAGCCTATGCGGTCGACAATATGGTTAACCAGGTCTGCCGCGTGAATATTAACGCCTCCTGTCAGCGCGGACCAGATTACTTGCCGTTTACAGGAAGAAAGGACAGTGCTGTAGCAACGCTAAGCGTACACGATGCCTTACGTTCGTTCTCTATACGAACGCTGGTTGCGACAGGAACAGATCAAAAAGAATTGGTTGGAAATGTAATTTCAGGAGGCCAAAGCACCTGGATGACAACGGACTACTTGTTGTAAAAACACTGCGTAACAGATCTACAACCCCGGGCCAATGGTTCGGGGTTTTTTTAGTTACTTGGCCGCCTAAAAGAGCTTGACTCAGCGGATTGCCTTCGCTTCGCTTAGGTGGACCGCTGCCCACCTAAGGTCGGTAACAATACCCCGGGTCCTTTGCTACGCAAATTCCTTGGGCTTTTTCTTTTCCCAAAGACTGAAGCAAGCTTCGTATTCGTCAAAAGAAAAACCCCAATTCGCGTTGCGAACCGGGGTTTTGTCATTCTGAGGNTCCGAGCGGACTCGAACCGCTGTAGCTGGTTTTGCAGACCAGTGCCTAGCCACTCGGCCACGGAACCTTAGGGAGGCCAAAAATAGGAGAAAAATGTTAACGGCCTCGAGTTTATTTTTTTCTATCGTTCAGCTGTGAACGTAAGCGCCACCCTTTCTACATCTCCATTGATCGGAGGATTGAGTTTTGCCACGTTTACCCACGCTTTTTGAACCGACGGGTGTTCACTCATGATGCGGTCAATCATGCGTTGACACACTACTTCAAGAAGTTTAGCGCGAACTGCCATTTCTTCTTTTGCAATAGCATTAAGTGCCACATAATCTACGGTGTCGTTCAAATCGTCAGAGGCAACCGACGCGCTAAGGTCCGCCCAAACACTGATGTTAACTTCATAATGGGAACCTATAACAGCCTCTTCTTGCATGCATCCATGGTTGGTGTAGATGCGAATGCCGTGAACGTCGATCTGGTGTAATACAGCCATTAGCCCAAAACTTCAATTGCTTTAGAAATACGAGAGAGCACTTCATCTTTGCCTAATACAGCGCAAATAGTGAACATGCTAGGTCCCATNCCTCTTCCAGTGACAGCCAGACGGAAAGAGGGCCCCACTTTTCCGAAGCCCAACCCTTTTTCTGCTAAATACCCNTTGAAACTAACTTCAATCGCTTCCGAAGTAAAATCTGGGAGCGCATTAAAACGGTCGGCGATATCTTGCATCATGGGCGCGCTTGCATCGCTCCATTTTTTGGCACGTGTTTTTTCGTCGTAAACGGAAGGCGTCTCGAAAAGGAATCGCCCCTCCTGAAGCAAATCCTGAGGGAAGGTCGCGCGTTCACTCATCATTGTAGCGATGGTGCCAAGATGCGATTCGTTGTAAGACAGACCTTCGTTTTCCAGAACTGTTTTGAGCTCATGGGCTAATTCAGTCTCGCTTAAATCACGCAAATACAGCTGGTTGAACCACTTTCCTTTCTCAAAGTCGAACTTAGCGCCAGACTTTGAAACCTTGCTCAAGTCGAATGCATCAACCAATTCNTGAAGGCTAAAAACCTCTTGTTCTGTGCCCGGGTTCCAGCCCAGAAGAGCCAACATATTGATAAACGCACCGGGGAAGAAACCAAATTCACGGTAGCCGCTTGCGGTTTCTCCGGTCTTGTCGTTTTTCCAGTCAATAGGGAATACGGGGAAGCCTAAACGATCACCGTCTCGCTTGCTTAGTTTCCCGGGTCCGTCAGGCTTAAGAAGAAGCGGCAGGTGCGCAAAAGTTGGACAATCCCAACCAAAAGCTTCATACAGCATTACATGTAAAGGCGCAGACGGCAACCACTCTTCACCACGGATGACATGAGTGATTCCCATTAAATGGTCGTCCACAATATTAGCAAGGTGGTAGGTAGGCATTCCATCGGCCTTGAATAGGACTTTGTCGTCCATGTTGTTTGTATTCACACTGACCCAACCGCGAATGGTGTCCTCTAACCGAACTTCATGATCACGGGGAAGCTTAATACGAATCACATAGGGCTCTCCAGCGGCAACTTTCGCGTCAACCTCTTCCTTTGGAAGAGTCAAAGAGTTCTTCATGTTGCCGCGGGTGATATAATTGTATTGCCAATTCGACGCGCCGGCATCTTTTGCCATCTGACGCATTGCATCCAGGTCTTCAGCCGTATCAAAAGCGATATAGGCCTTATCTGCAGCTAATAACTGCTCTGCGTATTCACGGTACATCGGCTTGCGCTCGCTTTGACGGTACGGCCCATTTCCCCGGTCTTCACCTCCAATACCTTCGTCGGGTGAAATACCACACCACGCCAAGGCTTCAATGATATACTTCTCTGCACCCGGTACAAATCGAGTTTGGTCCGTATCTTCGATACGAAGCAAGAAGTCACCGCCGTGCTTTTTAGCGAATAAATAGTTGTATAAAGCGGTACGCACACCGCCTATATGCAAAGGCCCCGTTGGTGAAGGAGCGAATCGAACGCGAACTTTTGAGCTCATGTTTATGTCGTTATAATTGGCGCAAAGGTACAATCGCGCAAACCATTAGGAAACACTAACTTTGTTTAGATAAAAACACAATCAAAATATGTACCCAGAAGAGATGATTGCGCCCATGCGCGCAGAGCTAGCAAATAGCNGATATACCGAAACAAAGACCGCAGACGAAGTAAAATCAGCGATTAACGCAGACGGAACGACGTTTGTTGTCGTAAATTCTGTTTGTGGATGTGCAGCAGGATCTGCGCGTCCAGCGGCTATGGCAGTGTCAAAATCAGCGGTGAAACCCACTCGAATGATCACTGTTTTTGCTGGTAATGATGTTGAAGCGGTAAACGAAGCGCGCGGCATGATGCAGCCGTTCCCGCCATCGTCACCGTCAATGGCATTATTTAAAAACGGTGAANTAGTCCATATGGTAGAACGCCACCACATTGAAGGCCGTACGGCGGAAATGATCGCAGGCAACCTGCTTTCTGCCTTTGAAGAGCACTGCAAATAATAGACACACAGAACTTTTATAGCAAGCAATGGACGATAAGAATCAACAAATTGAAACCCTAGCCATTCACGGCGGACAACAGCACGANCCNTCAACAGGAGCNGTAATGCCNCCTATTTATCAAACCTCTACCTATGTCCAGGAATATCCAGGAAAGCACAAGGGGTATGAGTACAGCCGTAGCGGAAACCCAACACGGACCGCCTTAGAAAACGGTATTGCAAGCATTGAAGGCGGTACACACGGAGCTGCTTTTGGNTCAGGTTTAGCAGCCATTGACTGTATGTTGAAGTTCTTGAGTCCTGGAGACGAAGTCATCGCGTGTAACGACTTATACGGCGGAACATACAGGTTATTTACTAAGATGTTTTCCAAATATGGAGTCAAATTCAAATTTGTCGACATGAGCAACGATGGATGGCACAATCTGGTAAGTGAAGCAACAAAAATGCTTTGGATGGAGACCCCTACCAACCCAATGCTCAACGTTTTTGATATTGAATCAGCCTCTAAAGTTGCGAAACAACACGATCTAATATTAGTCGTGGACAACACCTTTGCTACGCCATACCTTCAGCGGCCATTAGATTTAGGTGCAGATGTGGTAATGCATAGCGGCACGAAGTATTTGGGAGGGCATAGTGATGTTGTGTTAGGATTACTAGCGACTAAAAACGATGCTATCGCTGAGAAAATATATTTTAACCAAAACGCATCTGGTGCCATTTGTGGCCCAATGGACAGCTTTCTGGCGTTGCGCGGAATTAAAACCCTGCACGTACGCATGGATCGTCATTGTGAAAACGGAGAGGCTGTTGCACATTTTCTTGAGGCACACCCTGCAGTTGCAAATGTGTATTGGCCAGGCTTAAAGGGTCATAATGGTAATGAGGTAGCGAAACGACAAATGAAGAAATTCGGCGGAATGGTAAGCTTCACCATCAAAGGCGCTGGTTTTGAGAAAACAGCTGAGGTGGTCAGTGCACTTCGCGTGTTTACCCTTGCGGAGAGTTTGGGTGGAGTGGAATCCTTAGCGGGACATCCAGCATCCATGACACACGCCTCCATTCCTAAGGAAGAGCGTGAAAAAGTAGGGGTAACAGACAACCTAATTCGGTTGTCCGTAGGAATAGAAAACATAAACGATTTGCTTGCCGATTTAGAGCAAGCACTCGCAAAATAATAGCGTATGAATAGCAAGTTTGCCGTAATAGGCCTTGGTGTTTTTGGATCAGCGATTGCGCGCAGGCTTGCGCAGCGTGGCGCTGATGTAATGGCCATTGATGAAAGCGAAGAAAAGGTACAGCGCATAGCGCAAGACGTTCCCTTTGCCGTAGCGCTCGATGCAACAAATAAACAAGCGTTGGAAGCACAAAACATCCAAGATATGGATGCCGTTGTGGTAAGTATAGGTTCTAGTTTTCAGGAGATGCTTTTATGTGTTTTCCAATTACAAGAGATGGGAGTGAAGAAAATCATCGCTCGTGCTCAGGGACCGGTACAGCGGAAAATTCTTGAGAAAATGGGGCTTCAGCACATTTTGAGCCCGGAGCAAGAGGTTGCAAACAACGTAGTTGAGCAATTGACCAACCCAGGAGTTCTTATGTGTGTTCAACTACCAGACAACTATGAAATTATTGAGGTTGAGGCGCCAACAAAAATAATTGGCCGCACTCTTGAGGATATAGGATTGCGCAAAAAGTACAACATCAATCTAGTAACGGTTCTTCGAAAAGAAGGTGATGGACACCATATCAATGGTGTGCCAGGGCCTGATAGTATTGTCAACAATGGAGACATTATCCTTGTTTTTGGGAAGATAAAAGACATTAATCGCTTTATAGAAATCAACGCTTGATGTCCGAACAAAGGCGTATGATCATTACCGGCGTAAGCTCGGGAATAGGATTAGCGATAGCGACTGAGGCCTTACGCTTAGGTTGGTATGTTGACGGTATAGGAAGAAATGCACCGGCGTTACTCACTGAACACGCGCGCGGATCTTTCACCGCATGTGATTTAAGCGACAGAGCAGCCTTAAAAGGTATTTCACTTGCCACAGAAGAGGTTTACGACTGTACTGTTTTAGTGAACAACGCCGGCACTTTGGGCCCTTTAAAACCCGGACAAAACGCAAGCTGGGAGGAAATCGACCATTGCATTACCCTGAACACGAGTAGCGCTATGTTGTTGAGCGCAAAATTTCTAACGGAAATTGCAGGCGAGAAACAACTTTATTTTACCGGCTCTGGCGCCGCAGAATTTGCCATTGAAGGCTGGAGCGCTTATTGTGCATCAAAAGCAGCCGTGCACATGTACGCGTCGGTACTAGCTAAAGAGCATCCCGATCTGAGAATTCACGCTTTCAGACCAGGAAAAGTAAATACGCCTATGCAGGCGGAGATTCGAGCAACGACTGCAGAAAATTTTCCCGGGGTTGCACATTTTGTAGAAGAATTTGAATCAGGGAGCCTTGTTCTTCCCGAAACGGTAGCTACATCTTTGCTGCACGTTATAGACAGGAAAGACGAAATCCCAGTTATTTTTAGTACCTCAAACTATACAGTATGAAAAAGACCTTTTTAACTTTTATCACCGCAGGAGCCTTATTGGCGGTATCCTGTACGACCGAGCCTGTAGCTACAGAAACGTTTAACCGCGAAGACGTGGTCGGGGAATGGACAGTAAATCAAGTGGCTTACAGCGGTGAAATGCCTAACCCGATCAACCCATCGGCGCTTATGCAATTTAGCGGCATAGGAACGCAGTTGTATGGAAAAATCAATATTTACGAGATGCCAGATACAGGTAATCTACACGTAGACTTTGTAGCCAATCTAAACACCATTCAGGTTCCGGTTAGCTTGATCAGTGGCGGCACTTGGTACCTAGAGAACAATGACAGCACGCTAGTCCTCGATAACGATAGCGTGAGCTACGCGTTTAAGATGATCAGCGGATTACCAACACAGCAGATTTGGCAGACATCGTTCATGCAAATTCCTGCAGACAGCAGCTATTGGGCGGACATTGATTTAGAATTGACGTTGATTAAATAAGAAACGAATGGCAAGAGTACTCACAGGTATTCAAAGTTCAGGACGCCAGCATCTAGGAAATATTCTAGGCGCAATACGTCCCGCGATAGAAATGAGTAAAGACGCGAAAAACGAGGCGTTTTTGTTCATAGCAGACTTACACAGCCTGACCACAGTAAAGGATCCTGAATTGCGTAAGGAGAATCTTTTGGCCACTGCAGCAGCCTGGCTCGCTTGCGGGTTAGACCCAGAAAAAGTGGTTTTCTATGCGCAGAGCGATCTGCCAGAGTGTACAGAATTAACGTGGTATTTAAACTGCTTTACGCCATACCCCATGCTTGCCAACGCCCACAGCTTTAAAGATAAAAGCGACAACCTCAGCGATGTGAATGCAGGGCTTTTTGATTATCCCGTTTTAATGGCGTCAGACATTTTGTTGTACGATGCGGAATTGGTTCCTGTTGGGAAGGATCAGAAGCAACACTTGGAGATCACGCGGGATTTAGCCAGTAGTTTTAACCACCGTTATGGGGAAACGTTTGTAGCACCTGAGGCCAGTATTGCAAAATCCGTAATGACTATTCCGGGCACGGATGGGCGAAAAATGAGCAAGAGCTACGGCAACGTCATTGATGTGTTTTTGCCTAAGAAACAACTAAAGAAGCAGGTCATGGGTATCGTAACGGATTCGACGCCGCTCGAGGATCCCAAAGACCCAGAGACATGCCATGTATATGCCCTTTATAAACTGTTAGCCTCATCAGAACAGACGGAAGCGTTGGCCGCGAAATATCGCGAAGGGAACTTTGGATACGGTCATGCGAAAACCGCACTTTTAGAGCTTATTCTAGAAGAATTTGCGGAAGCACGTGAACGTTTCGACTATTATATGGCCCATCCGGACGAAATAAGTAAGGCGCTGAAAATAGGGGCAGATAAAGCGCGTCCTATTGCTCAGACGACATTGAGTCGGGTGCGCGAAAAACTAGGCTTTTAAACGATAAGCAAGAAATCTGTTTAATAATCCTATTTGTTTCATTATCAACAGGGTTACTACTACTTTAGCCCCGTGAAAATTCTGAGTTACATTCATCATATATGGTATTATTTGGTTGCGTTTGTAACTATTTTGGTATTACTCCCCGTGCTGTTGTGGACAGCGCGCCCTGGCGGTAACTACCGTTCTTTTTTCAAAGCGGCGAAGGTGTGGTCTTGGATGTATTTAGTGGGTATGGGTGTTTGGCCCCGCTCAGAGAAATACCAAATTAAGCATGATGGACCGGTTGTATTAAGTCCAAATCATGGGTCAGACTTAGACATTCCGCTGACATTTATCGCGTCCCCAACTCCGGTTGTTTTCATGGGAAAAGCAGAACTGCTGAAGCTGCCGCTCTTTGGTTATTTTTTCAAGCAAACGAGTATCGCGGTAGACCGCTCGTCGTTTAGCGGGAGAAAGCAAGCCATGATTGATGCCGATCAAAAAATTAAAGAAGGATTTAGCGTTTGTATTTTTCCTGAGGGAGGAATTCCACCGCAGAAGTATTTGATGCGTGGATTCAAAGCTGGAGCATTCAAACTGGCCTCAGAGAACAATATTCCTGTAGTGTTGCTCAGTATCTATCAAAGTAAGTTTCGATTAGGAGACTGGGGAGAACCCTCAAGTTTTGGTCCTGTTGATACCAGGGTGTTGGGCGAGTTTTGGGCAGACCCCAAAGAAGCTAACCCGGTACAAGAATTGATGGATCGATCGTATAGGGTTTTAGCTACGGATTTGAAAAACTGGGGCCATACTGGAGAAGTTGCTTTACCTTTGGAGGAGAATTAAGAGCTATGGAAATCAGCAAAGAGCAAATCAAACATTTGGCGCATTTAAGTCGTTTAGAACTCTCAGATTCTGAAATTGATGCGATGCAGGGCGACATGTCAAAGATTTTAGATTTTGTTGCTCAGGTAGAAAAGCTGGACCTAGATGGTGTGGAACCGCTTACGCAGATGAGCAAGAGCATTAATGTCATGCGTGAAGACGAAGCGGCAAACATGCTAACGAAGGAAGAGGCACTGAAAAACGCACCTGATGCGAACAGTGATTATTTCCGCGTTTCGAAGTTCGGAAAGAAGGTCTAAACAATGACAGCGGGGGGATGTTAACCTTACCACCCAACTCAACACCATGCGCATTACCATTATTCAAGGAAGTCCTCGCGAAGAAGCGAATTCCGCTAAAGTTGCCCGTTTTTTCGAAGGGCAATTGGCACAAATAAAGTCGGTAACATCTACGGAATTTTTAGATATACGGTCTTTTAATTTTCCTAATTGGGGAATGGGCGAGGCCTCTAAAGAGGGTTTAGCATTGTTTCAGACAAGTATAACAGAGGCTGATGGTTTGTTGTTTGTCGTCCCAGAATATAACGGACGTGTTCCCGGCGCGTTTAAAAATACGCTAGACTATTTTCAGGCAGAATACGCAAAGAAACCTATGGCTATCGCAACAGTAAGTGCCGGTCCATTCGGTGGTGTAAACGCGCTTTATGATTTTAGAGACTGGGCGCATTATGTTGGTGGAATTCTTAGCCCAACAAAGCTTTTGGTGAGCAAAGCAGGTAATTTGTTTAACGAGCAGGGCATTCCGGTAGAAGAGCATTTTAATACCAACTACCCAACGTTCCTCGACGATTTTGTTTGGCTCACTGAAAAAATAGCGAAGTAAATGTCGGGCCAAGCGACGGCCCTAAATCTTTGCCGGAATTGGTTTGAGGACCAAGGCTGGAAGCCCTTTTCATTTCAAATTCAGGCGTGGTCTGCAGCTTTAAACGGCGAGTGCGGCATTGTAAATGCACCCACGGGTAGCGGGAAGACTTACTCCCTTTTGCTTCCGGCGATTGCCGCGGGAATGTTGCGGAGCGGGCGTGAAGCGGAAGGGGTACAGCTGATTTGGATTACACCCATTCGAGCTTTGGCGAAGGAGATTGAGCAGAGCGCCCGCAAAGCCATCGACGGCATGGGCTCAAGCTGGGAAGTAGGAACCCGTACTGGCGACACCTCTCAAAAAGTAAAGCAAGCTCAGAAAACCAAGCTTCCTCAGGTTTTGATAACCACACCAGAGAGCATTCACGTAATGCTGTCGAATAAAGGCTATGCGAAGTTGTTTCGCAATTTAGACACGGTGGTTATAGATGAATGGCACGAGCTAATGGGGAGTAAGCGCGCCGTGCAGTGTGAGCTTTTTCTTTCAAAATTCAGAAAATTAAGTCCCGCTCTTAAGACGTGGGGCATCAGTGCGACCATAGGTAATATGGACGAAAGTATTGAAGTGCTCATGGGCTTAGACGGCGTGGAGTCGGCCCGGTTAATAAAAGCGAGCCTCACGAAATCCCTAGTCGTAGAACCGGTATTGCCGGACGAAGTAGAAACCCTGCCTTGGGCGGGTCATCTGGGAATTCGACTGCTTGAAAAGGTAGTTCCGCTTATTCATGAAAACCAGAGCACTCTCATTTTCACCAATACCCGTGCTCAAGCGGAGATTTGGTACCAAAATATATTAGAGGTCGACCCTTCATTGGCGGGCATTATCGCGATGCACCACAGTGCCATATCTAAGGATGTGCGCAACTGGGTGGAGGAAGCGTTGTACGACGGAAACCTGAAGGCTGTGGTATGTACTTCGTCGCTCGATTTAGGTGTTGATTTTCGTCCGGTAGATTGTGTCGTTCAGATAGGTTCTCCGAAAGGTGTCAGTAGGTTTGTGCAGCGTGCTGGCCGTTCAGGCCACCGCCCAGGCGCAACGAGTACGATTCATTTTGTACCTACCCACAGTCTAGAGCTGCTGGAATGTGCTGCATTGCGTAAGGCGATAGATCACAATACAAATGAAGATCGTATTCCGTATTTACGAAGCTTGGATGTGCTCATTCAGTATTTAGTTACCTTGGCCGTAAGTGATGGTTTTGAGTCCGAAGTATTGTTATCGGAAGTGCGTTCGACGACCAGCTATTTCAGTATTTCGGATGAGGAATGGCATTGGTGTTTAGATTTTATTGTTCGCGGCGGTCAAAGTTTAGCGGCCTATGATGACTATCATAAGGTTGTGAAGGAAGACGGTGTGTTTAAGGTGGTATCGAGAAAAGTAGCGATGCGGCATAAGTTCAACATCGGAACGATTGTTAGTTCAATGATGGTGAAGGTGAAGCTGCAGAAAGGAAGCTTCCTGGGTCACGTGGAGGAGTATTTTGTATCGAAATTGATGCCGGGTGATAGTTTTTGGTTTGCGGGCCGCTGTTTAGAATTGGTCCGATTCCGTGGCGTCGAAGCCACGGTTCGCCTATCGAAGGCAACCACCGGCGCAGTACCCAGCTACATGGGGGGTCGAATGCCATTGAGTGCGGAACTGGGTCATTTTTTACGTGAGAAATTAGAAGAGGCTGCGACAGCGCAGACCTTTGAGGACCCAGAATTGGCCTTAATACAACCCATTATTCGTTTACAAAAAGAGCGGAGCATGGTGCCAACTAACGCGCAATTTCTGATTGAGTATTTAGAAGATAAAGAAGGGCATCATTTGTTTGTTTACCCTTTCGAGGGGCGGCTCGTGCACGAGGGAATGGCGTCATTATTGGCCTACCGATTAGGTCTTTTCGGCCCACAGACTTTTTCAATAGCAATGAACGACTATGGTTTTGAGCTTTTGTCGGATCAGCCTATTCCAATACAAGATGCAATAGACAGTGATATTTTCTCGGCGACCGCACTTCGTGAAGATTTAGTCAGCAGCCTAAACGAGAGCGAGATGATGCAGCGCAGATTTCGTGACATAGCGCAGATCTCCGGGCTGATATTCACGGGGTATCCAGGCAAAAACATGAGTACGAAACAACTGGTCAGTTCGACCAAACTGATGTACGAAGTGTTTAAGGACTATGAGCCTGACAATCTTCTGTTACGCCAGGCGTATGAGGAGGTTCACGAGTTCCAACTCGAAGAGGCCCGTATGCGCGCTGCACTGGATCGAATCGCAACACAGGAAACAGTACTACAGCATTTAGCGCACCCTTCGCCGCTTAGTTTCCCCATTTTGGTTGACCGCCTTCGTGAGACGATGGGCAATGAAAGCCTGGCGCAGCGCATCAAGCGGATGCAATTGGATTTTGGTTAAATAAAAACGCCCTTCACCGCTAGGGAGAAGGGCGTTGTACTTAGTACCTACACTACTTATCCGCGGCCGTTACCAAAAGGCTGTGCTGCAAGCTGGAAGCGTTGGTAGAAATCTTGAACGCTATCCTGATCGTGTACCTGAACGTTTTGCAAGAGCATTTGGTAGAACTGCAGGTTGGTGCGCCATTCGTTGGCTGCGCGCTTACGATTCTCTCTATCGAAGGCGCTGAAGTAATCCAATTCTGCGTCNAAATGATCNGCAAACGCATTGGTCAATTCGCGTGCTTTATCTGTAGCGCCTGCTTTGTAGTAGGAATCTATAATACCAAAGACGAAGTAGTTGTAGCCGAACTTTTCAGCAGGCATTTTCTCCATTGCAAAGTCGAGAACCTCAACTGCTTTATCGTTCTCTCCTTCAACGATCAACTCATTGGCAAGGCGACCGAAGATAGTACGTAAGTTGTAGCTCAAACGACGGTTGGTTTCATCGAGATACACCTCAGGAAGCTCCATGTTCCCGTAGCTAAATTTCGACATGAGATTCTCGTACATGATCTCAGTATCTACTTTACCGTAATCAATACCGGTTCCGCTTTCGTATTTCACAGGTACGAAGCGGTATGCCATTCCTTCAAGACGGAAATAGTCGTTCAGCCANAAGTAGGCTTTAGGACTGTTACCTACTGTGATAGAGAAGTAGATAGGGCGTTCCCAGTTGTTATTAGCAATAAGGTCAACGACCATTAAATCGCGTTTGGTCATCACGTTAGATTTCCAATCCCAATCGATGTAGTCTAAAACATCTGCACTGTCTGCGATATCCATTACGCCATTAGCATAGACCGCTTCTTTATCAATATTGATTCTGAAGTTTTTCTGAGGGAACAACGGCAATTCCTTACCACCACCCGTTTTGAATTTAACTTGCGAATCATCACGTTTGCTGAATTGGACGAAATCTTTAACATCCCAACGGCCTTTCACCCCTAGGTCACGGTAGTACAGAACATCACGTGTGCCCTGGACGTATTCATGCCATTTGAAGCTAAACGGAACAGCTTCCCCGTCGTAGGCTTTTCTGCGTTGTTGGTCAATGTACCAGTCTGTATTTAATAAGCTGAGGTTCACAATGCGGACATCCGTTCTGTAACCTTCTACTTCTTGTACATACCACAGCGGGAATGTATCGTTATCTCCATTNGTAAAGAGTATTGCATTCGGGTCACAGCTGTCTAAATAAGCTTTTGCGATATCTCTAGCCGTATAACGGTTGCTGCGGTCGTGGTCGTCCCAGTTTTCAGCAGCCATACGAACAGGTACTGCAACGAGCGTAACACCGATCACTAGGTAAGAAGCCACCATGGGACTCAACTTAGTACGGAGCGTGTCCCATAAACCGAGTGCCCCTAAACCTATCCATACGGCATAGGCATAGAACGAACCAACAAAGGCATAATCACGCTCACGCGGCTCAAACGGCTTGTGGTTAGTGTAGACAACAATAGCAATACCGGTAAGCAGGAAAAACAGTGTAACCACCCAGGCATCTTTCTTGTTTTTCTTGTATTGGTAATAAAGTCCAAAGATTCCTAACAGGAACGGCAACATGAAATACGTATTGCGCGATGGATCGTTTTTCCAATGATCTGGTAGATTGCTCTGGTCGCCAATTCGCATTTTATCTAGGAAAGAAATACCCGTAATCCAATTCCCTTTGGTCATTTCATAGCGGTGCTGTTGGTCGTTTTGGCGGCCTGAGTAATTCCACATGAAATAACGCCACCACATCTTACCAATCTGGTACTCAAAGAAGAACCCTACATGTTGCGCAAAAGTGATCGGAGCATCCGGATCCTTAATGTTCATGATATTGATGTAGTTCTGCTTGTATTGAGGATCATCATTCCATATTCTTGGGAAGAACCCTTGATATTTAGGGTCATAATTAGGAACGCTTGCCTTCTTATCGTCTGTAAGTAGGTATTTACCGTCAATCTCAAGGTTGCCTCCCTTTTCCTCTACATAGGCTAATGCTTCGCTTTCTAATTTAAACGCAGCCACCTGCTTCTTTCCTTTCAATACAGCAAACCCACGCTGGTATACCGGATTACCGTCACCAAAAGGCTTATTTCTATCGTAAGGGGCGTTGAAACTCTTCCCATAGAGGATCGGCCAGTCCCCATATTGCTCGCGATTGTAGTACGCTAATAAAGACATGGCGTCCTCTGGGTTATTCTCATCAATAGGCGTNTTTGCNTTGGAGCGAACCGCTAAAATGATGAACGTCGAATAGCCCATAACAATCAACATAACTGCAATAACTGCTTGTTGCGCCAATGGTCTGTTTGTTTTTTTAGTCCAAACAACCCCAAAGGTCATGGCGGCAATAAGGATAAGAGAGGCGGCAACGGTTCCAGAGTGGAACGGCATGTTTAAGCTGTTTACAAATGTGATTTCCAATGCGCCGAATAACTTCAGAACCATAGGAATGATAAAGGCGAAAACTAAAGCCAATACAAGTATGCTTGCTCCGTTCGCTAAAATGAACCCGTTGCGGTTGGTGTTGGGGTATTTTTTGAAGTAGTAAATCATTCCAATCGCAGGAATGGTCAAGAATACAAGGATGTGTACGCCAATAGATAGACCTACCAAATAAGCGATGAGCAAAAGCCATTTATTCGCGTGCGGATCCTCATCTACCGCCTGTTCCCACTTCAGAACGGCCCAGAAAGCGGCGGCGGTGAAGAATGAACTCATGGCATATACCTCGCCCTCCACGGCAGAGAACCAGAAGCTATCTGAGAACGTATAGGCCAATGCGCCAACAGCACCCGCCCCTAAAACCGCAATCGTAGCTGCAGCATCTATTTTATCCTTACCGCCTAGTAGCTTTACGCCGAGCGCAGTGATNGTCCAAAACAAGAAGAGAATACTAAAAGAAGAACTCAANGCACTTAAAGCGTTGACCATGAGCGCTTGGTTTTCGGCTTCACCAGCAAATTGGCCAAATAGGTTACCCATAAGCTGAAAAAATGGAGCACCCGGAGGGTGACCTACCTGAAGCTTCACCGAAGTCGCAATATATTCCCCACAATCCCAGAAACTGGTGGTAGGTTCAATNGTCATGAAATAAGTAATGGTGGCGATGGCGAAAACCGTCCAGCCAACGATGTTATTTAGTTTTTTGTAATCCACTGATAACGTGCTTTTTGCTAGATGTTAGGTGTTCTAGCGTTCTAAACGGTTCGAAAATAAGAAAATCCGCGCCCCCACAGAGCAAACCTATTGTTAAACCGCGAAATTTTTCGCTAACTCTTTTTCGTGTTTTGTCAATTGGAGTATATTTGCCATCCCAAAAGGGAGAATTGTCCGATGGTGTAATGGCAACACTACGGTTTTTGGTACCGTCATTCTAGGTTCGAGTCCTAGTCGGATAACTCAGAGAAAGCC
>NYXD01000005.1 GCA_002685435.1 Cryomorphaceae bacterium
GTAAATAAAATCATTGCTGAGGTTGCTGACGTAGCAGGTGGTGGTTTTTACACAGCCACACTTTTAGACAGTTAATTCATGGAGCGCAACCCTCTGGTTCGAAGACTAGCCACAATAAGTTTAGTACTCATCTTTCTGGTCATTTTGGCGGGCTCTGTAGTACGTGCGACGGGTTCGGGGATGGGTTGCCCGGATTGGCCGCAGTGCTTTGGATACACTATTCCTCCGACAAATTTAGAAACTTTGACTTGGCGAGCAGCCCGGAGCTTTGAGGAGGATCAGATGATTTTATTGAATGACCAATTCTGGGTTGCAACTGCCGATTTCACCACAGGAGATGCGTTTGCACCGGAGAATTGGACCCTTTTCGATCGACACGACTACAATATTTTTAACCCTGTGCACACGTGGATTGAGTTCATCAACAGGTTGATTGGCGCCTTGAGTGGCTTACCTGTTTTGGCGCTCGCAATCATAGGGGTGTGGGGCGTACGACGTAACATCTGGAACACAGTACTTTCCGTAGGCGTACTCTTTTTGCTACTTTTTGAGGCCTGGTTAGGTAAACTGGTTGTGGATGGTAATCTCGTTCCCAATCAAATCACCATTCACATGATGGGTTCAGTTGCTATTGTATTACTCCTGTTGGCTTTGCGTGCGAGAAACACAGCGTCACCAGCGCCATTGCCACTGCCCGTAAGAAATGGACTGTTGTTTCTGTTAGTATTGATTGTTATACAGATATTCCTAGGCACACAAACTCGAGAGCTTGTAGATGCAGCTTTTGATCATAATGAGTCGGTCTTACGATCTAACATCATTCCGTCTATAGAAGGGTTAATGCCGAAAATTCACCGCAGCTTCGCTTGGGTAATTTTGATAGTGACGAGCCTGTTGTATTACTTGCGTAAAAAGCATCAAGCCATAGTTCCGGGCTTCGGTNCATTAATTTTTGCCATTGGTTTAGAATGGAGCGTTGGCGTTGTATTGTACTTCTTGGGATTACCTAAAGCAATGCAACCTGTGCATTTGGTACTAAGTATCGGGATATTAGCTTCGATCAGTTACCCACTTTTTTTAAGCTTCCGTAAGTCTTAAACTAAGCTAGCTCACTCCTTCTTCAGAATCACTCCACTTTAAGGTCTCAATCATCTTCAGTAATTCATCCCTCATAAACTGAGTTACCGGGGCTAAACTATCTGCATTAGGTGTGCTGTAATGGTACAATACGCCACGAAGGAAATGGGAAGCACTATCCGTTGCATAAAACTGTGTTGTAGTCGCAGATGCCCCGGAAAACTCATAATACAGCCCGAACACGCCTTCTTCAGGGTATGCAAAAAATTGTTCCCGCATTCCACTGGCCTTGACAGTGTGCTTGTAAGCCAATTGTTGTGCATCCCGGACCAATTCTTCAAGATTTTCAGTCACGGGCTTGTAGGTGAATTGAACGGTACTTAAGATCGAAGGATAAGCAAGGTCCATCCAAAACTCATCCGCATTNGTATCGGATAAAACTTCCTTTTTAATGGCCTTAGCTTCAGCGTTTATTTGAACGTGAAAAGGGGCTTCAAAGGGCAATTCCGCATATGCGTTCTGAGCGGGAAGGCCAATTCTCATGTGTCCATTAGGCCGAGCAACAGGGTCCTCGCTGCAAGAATAGAGCAGTGCAAAAAGTACTATGAAAAGACTATGCTTCATGATTCGGGTTAACGGTTACTTTAATCCGTATTAATTTACGTTGATCTACACTCTCCACTTTGAAAGTGAACGCTTCGTAGGTGATTTCTTCGTTCTTTTCTAAGAATTTGCCAGCCAATTCTAGAACAAGTCCAGCGAGCGAATCACTTTCTCCATCCACAGATTCGAATATATCCTTGGGAAGATCGAGTACCCTACAAAAGTCGATCAGTGGCGTTTGCGCTTCAAAAACGTAGTTATGGTTGTCGAGCTTGCTATACACTAGGTCGTCATCGTCAAACTCGTCACTAATCTCTCCAACGATCTCTTCTAATACATCTTCAAGTGAAATAACTCCAGAGGTTCCGCCAAACTCGTCAACGACTATCGCTAAATGGATTCTGCGCTGCTGGAATTCTTTAAGTAGATCGTCAATTTTTTTACTTTCCGGAACGAAGAATGGTGTGCGAATCAGATCCTGCCATCTAAAATTATCTGAGGCATCGACAAAGGGGAGAAGATCTTTAACATAGAGAAGACCTTTGATTTGGTCTAGCTGTTCTTCGTAAACAGGAATTCGCGAATACCCCTTATCAACAATGTGCGTTAATGTATCATGGAATGGCGCCTTAATATCTATGGCAATAACTGAAGTACGTGGGGTCATTACTTCTTTTACTGTAGTAGAGCCAAACCGTACAATGCCTTTTAAAATGCGCTGCTCGTCCTCAGTAGTGTGCTCATCAGTGGTCAATTCAAGTGCCTGTTCAAGGTCGTCAACGCTGAGCGAAGGTGTACGTCCTTCAATATTAATTCTGTTGATGGTTTTACTGAGCCGTTTGCTTATCGGTTTTAAGATTTTGTGCAGACGGAATATGAAGGGGACTACGAAGCGGGCAAAGTTTAATCGGGCCGTATTTGCATACACTTTCGGCAGAATCTCACCAAAAAGCAAGAGTACTCCCGTTATAGCCAGTATCTCAACGATAAAGGTTAATAGTGGACTCCAGAGTTCAGGTGAGAAGAATGTATTGAGTAAAAACGTAGAGAGGATAACGATACCCACATTTACGAAATTATTGGATATCAAAATGGTCCCGAGCAATTCTTCAGGTTTATCCAGCAATGTTTTTATTCGGTTGTGCTTTGGGGCGTCGTCTTCGAGTTCTTCAAGTTCCCCGGCGCCTAATGAGAAAAAGGCAACTTCAGAACCCGAAATTAAAGCGGATAAGAGAAGAAGGATAATGAGCACTACAATGAAAGCAACTCCGGTNATNGNAGCGTCAATGGTTAAAAATTGTAGAATTGTACTGGGAGGCTCTGTTTCCAATTTATAGTAGTTCGTTCGACTTAGAAGGGTAGATCATCTTCCTCTTGATTGACGCCAGCTGCCGGCGAAGGATTTCCTGTGTTTTGAGCAGGTGCCGGTTGTGAAGTAGCGGGCGCACCATAGTTCGCGGAGTCGTCGCTNGACATTCCCTCGCTTTCAGCGCGCGAAGTAAGCATGGTCATTTGATTTACTTGAACGTCNGTAGTGTACCTGTCAGCACCCGTTTGATCTTGCCACTTTCTCGTTTTTATCTTCCCTTCGAGAAACACCTTATGGCCTTTTTTGAGGTATTTGTGGGCGACATCGGTCAATCCTTTTGCGCTAATGACAATATTGTGCCATTCGGTATTTGTTACGCGCTGTCCGTCACGATTTGTATAGGTTTCTGAAGTCGCCAGTGGAAATTTCACAATAGAACCACCATTGTCAAAATGAAGAATTTCGGGATCCNTCCCAAGATTTCCAATGAGCATTACTTTGTTCAGCGTACCGGCCATGATTGAGTTATTTTGATGTTATAGTACATCAAATTTAGGCAAATTTACTCGCAGATTTACAGCTTGTTAGTAACAAAGTCAGCGATAATTATAGGCATGCCTAATTCTTGCGCCTCAGCTTTTGAATAGAAGTTGTAATCCCCAGAAATATCGCCTTCAGCTACTTCCCAAAAGCTACAATAAAGGTCTTTGTGTGATAATTTATGTAGCAACGGCTCCGCCAGTAGTTGAGCGTTTTGAGGCACTCCGTCAAGCTGCGGAAATTCATAGAGTCCAGCCCAAATACTTTCCGTCCCTCTTTTCCTTAAGGCGACTTTCTTGTTGTTTTGAACAACTCCAAAATGAAGCGTTTCCTTCGTTCTTTTTCCCTTTTTAAGTTTAACGGGTAATTCAGAAACTTCTCCGCTATTGAAAGCATGACAAGAGTTGTTGAGAGGACAATACATGCAATTGGGGTTTTTAGGTGTACAATGCAATGCACCAAATTCCATGATTCCCTGATTATACATCCCAGGATTTTTTGTTCCTTGAATACACGCGTTTGCTAAAGCCTGAAATTCGCTTTGTCCTGAAGTGCTGTTTGTGGGTGTACTTATTCCGAAATAACGACTAAGCACGCGATAAACATTACCGTCTACTACACCGATTTCTTCCTTAAAGCATATGCTTGCGATTGCCGCAGCAGTGTAAGGGCCAATTCCTTTTATTTTTAATAATTCATCGTATCGTTCGGGCAGTTGGCCGTTAAAATCTGTGAGTATTTGCCTAGCACCTTTTTGAAGATTACGCGCTCGATTATAGTAGCCCAATCCAGTCCATAGGGCAAGTAATGTGTCTTCATCGGCAAGCGCCAGCGACTCAATAGTGGGAAATGCTTTCAGTATTTTGTGGAAGTATGGTGTGCCTTGCGCCACCCTTGTCTGTTGCAAAATGATTTCACTTAACCATACTTCATAAGGCACGGGCACCTCTTTGCGCCANGGTAAATCCCTTTTGTNCNCTCGATAGTATTCTTCTATGCTGATTCTGAAGGTGTTAAATCTACTCATGGNTCCTTCNAGNGGTTNAGATAATTTTATTCTTGATGGCTGTAAATAAGGAAAGTAGGTGTATATTTGCGCCCCTCATTAACCAAGTCCTACGGGACGTAAAAGTATAGAGCAAATGACGAAAGCAGATATCGTTACTAAGATTTCTGACAAAACAGGAATGGAGAGAGGTGATGTACAAGCAGTTGTAGAGAGCTTCATGAAAGAGATTAAGCACAGTCTAGAAGACGGCAATAACGTTTACTTGAGAGGATTCGGTTCTTTCATCGTTAANAAGCGNGCACAGAAGACTGGACGTAATATTTCGAAAAACACNACNATCGTCATTCCAGCTCATTACATTCCAGCGTTTAAACCTGCAAAGGTTTTTGTTGAAGGCGTAAAGGATAACGTACCTGTAGAATAAGTTGAAAAAAGGCACACTCATAGCATTTTTGATAGCCGTTGTGTTCGCAGTGGTGCTTTGGCAGTTGCCTAGGACGGCATACCAGAATCCTCCTGAAGTCGTTTCAGAAGAGGGGAATCCTTTGGACGAAAAAGTGGATGAGGCTGTTGCCATCATTCAGAATGGAGAAGGCGCTCCTATGCAAGCGATAGGAATGTTGTTGGAGGTGCTCAGAGAAGATCCTAATCACGAAAAGGCGTTACTTTGGCTAGGAAACTTTTCTATGATGAGTGGTCAATGGGACAAAGCAGTTGATCGTTTTCACCAGTTGAGTCAGTTACACCCTGACAACGAACTATATACCTTGAATAAGGCGCAGGCGTTGATTCAAGTAGGTGACACTGCGGCAGCATTGTCGAGCGCCAAAAACTATTTAGAAACATACCCTGAAGCAAATCGTGTCAAAGAATTTGCGGAAGGTTTATAGAATTAATAACACTAAAAACTTAGCATTATGCCAAGCGGTAAAAAACGTAAAAGACATAAGATTGCTACGCACAAGCGTAAAAAGCGTCTAAGAAAAAATCGTCACAAGAAGAAGTAAACTTCTTTAGTGTATGAAAACAGAATTAGTCATAAGTGCTAGTTCTGACCAAGCAGATATTGCATTACTTGAAGACGGAAGGCTTCAGGAATTGATCAAGGAAAAAGGAGATGATAGTTTCTCCGTTGGAGATGTCTATTTAGGCACGGTAAAAAAGCTGGCAACTAGCTTAAACGCCGCTTTCGTAGATGTAGGTTATGAGAAGGATGCATTCCTCCACTACAATGATCTAGGACCTCAAATAAAATCTTGGCAAACCTACCTTCGTCGAACCCTCAAGGGCAAGCAACTAAGCAACATCACTAACTTCAAGGCAGAACCGAATATTGAGAAAGATGGCAATATCGGTGATGTCCT
>NYXD01000043.1 GCA_002685435.1 Cryomorphaceae bacterium
TTTTTCAGATACGCCAGGGGTTATTCAGCCAGCGTATAAGATGCAGGAGCACATGATGAAATTCGTGTCGGATGCTTTTGAAGATGCAGATGTATTCTTGTATTTGGTAGAACCAGGCGATCGTGCTTTGAAGGATGAGGGCTTCTTTCAAAAATTGGCCACCACCTCAGTTCCCGTGCTATTGATTGTCAATAAGATTGATACCACTACACAGGAAGCTTTAGAGGAGGAAGTTGGATATTGGCAAACCAGTTTGCCCAATGCGGAGATTATCCCCATTAGTGCGCTTGAGCAAGCAAATACAGACTACTTATTGACAAGACTAAAAGAGCTTGTCCCCGTAAGTCCCCCTTACTTTGATAAAGAAGCGCTTACGGACAAGACGGAACGCTTTTTCGTTAGTGAGATTATTAGAGAACAAATCCTTCTGAATTACAAGAAAGAGATTCCTTACAGTGTTGAGGTAGACGTTGAGGAATTCAAGGAAGATGAGGATATAATACGCATGCGATGCATCATCTATGTTGCCCGCGATTCTCAAAAGGGCATCATAATTGGCCACAAGGGAAGTCGACTAAAAGCAGTAGGAATAGGTGCTCGTAAGCAATTGGAAGCATTTTTCGCAAAGAAGGTGCACGTAGAGACCTTTGTTAAGGTAAAGAAGAATTGGCGCGACAACGATTTGCAGTTGAAGCGTTTTGGTTATAAGAATTAATTATGAGTAACATCGTTGCCATTGTGGGACGCCCAAATGTTGGGAAAAGCACATTATTTAATCGTCTCATACAACGCCGTGACGCTATTGTTGATAGCGTTGCAGGTGTGACTCGCGATCGCCACTACGGCAAGAGTGACTGGAACGGAAAGGAATTTTCTGTCATTGATACTGGTGGTTATATAGAAGGCTCGGAAGATGTTTTCGAAGCGGAAATTCGCCGTCAGGTGGAATTGGCGCTTGAAGAATCCACTGTCGTGCTCTTTGTTTTAGATCTGCAAGCGGGCTTAACGGAATTTGATAAAATCATTTCTGAGCTGCTCCGTAAGACCGAAAAGCCAGTAGTGTACTGTGTGAATAAAGTGGATAACAGCATGCTTGAATTAGACGCGACAGAATTCTACGGCTTGGGTATTGAAAAATACCACACCATTAGTGCAGTAAACGGCAGTGGAACCGGTGATTTGCTCGATGAATTAGTCTCTCACATGGACGAAAATCCAGTAGATGACTACGATGATCTGCCTAAAATGGCTATCGTCGGACGTCCAAATGCGGGTAAATCGTCTATAGTGAATGCGTTGTTCGATGAGGAACGTAATATCGTCACTGAAGTTGCAGGTACCACAAGAGATACGGTAAATACACGCTTCAATAAGTTTGGTTTTGATTTCATGTTACTGGATACTGCCGGTCTTCGCAAGAAGGGTAAGGTGCATGAAAATTTAGAGTTCTATTCTAATATGCGTTCTGTACGTGCCATCGAACATGCAGATGTATGTATGATGATCGTAGATGCAACCCGCGGATTTGAGGCGCAAGATCTCTCTATTGTTTCCTTAGTAGAAAAGAATAAAAAGGGTTTAGTAGTTGTTGTAAATAAGTGGGATTTGGTAGAAAAATCGACCAATACTATTCGCGATGCAGAAGCCCATATTCGTAAGAAATTAGAGCCATTCACTGATTTTCCAATCATCTTTACAAGTGCACTTACGAAGCAACGTGTTTTAAAGGCATTTGAAGAAGGGGTTAAGGTATACGAGCGCAGAAAACAAAAGATATCGACCAGTAAACTGAATGACACCATGCTGGAGATTATTAAAGGATTTCCGCCACCGGCCGTCAAAGGGAAATATGTCAAAATTAAATTCTGTACGCAGTTGCCAACAAGGACGCCTCAATTTGCCTTTTTTGCTAACCTGCCACAATATGTGAAAGAGCCATACAAACGCTTCTTAGAAAATAAGATGCGCAAGGAGTTTGACTTTCACGGTGCCCCGATCGAAATATTTTTCCGTCAGAAATAATTACAGCTGATAGGTAATGACGGCATTGCCTTGCGCGATGACTAGAACTGGTGGACCGGTCGTAGTCAAGCGTCCAGCTTTTGCGCTCGATCCGTCGAATTGAGTAATGTTTGAAACGGGCTCGTTGAGCAGGGTAACGTGAATAGTATTGTCGTCGCACCTAATGATTCCCGTACCGCCAGGATAGGATTCTACAGATACGATGTTTCTATTGTCAATTGCTAAGTTGTATCTATTGTTTGCGCTTTGTACGGAAACAGATTCATTAGACCAGTAAATGCGGCCGTAGCTCTGTTGTTCTAGGCCTATTAAATCTTTTAGATCGTGCTCTACTATCTCGATCGTTCCATCCCAACGTTGTTCCTGTAGCTCTCCTTCATCGCCAACACGAATAATACTTGGGATACTGGCTGGGGAAAGCGCCCAAGGATTTGCCGCTGCTGGGAGGGCATTGGTTTTAATCCTGCTTTCTCCACGCCTGTTCAAAATGAATGCCTGTTCTAGCGTAGAGGTAATGATGTAATCTTTTCCGCCACGTTGGTATAAAAACGGACGTTGAGTGAGGGCTCCATTGGATGCATCTGTTTTCCAGCCGTCAACTATTTTACCATCACTTGTAAAGTTGTACAATTGATCACCACAAGGTATGAGGAATCTGTAGTTTCTGTTTTTATCGTAATCCAACACAGAAAGGCCCAAGGAGGTAGTCGACGGAAGCGTGATTGGAAAGGCTTCGACATTTCTACCCAATAGATCAATACAATGGAGTTGGTTTGAAGTCGTAAAGACTAATTGGTATTTAGCATTTTTAAATAAATCTACTTGCTGGATAGGACCCACGATGGGTAGGTCTAATTTTTTCGTCCATTTCACTTCACCGGCTTCGTTCATCCAATACAGCGTATTGGTTTCGTCTTGAACGACAACATTGTTCACTCCAGATCGATGATTTTTAACTAGGAATGGCCCGGAAATGACAGGGGCTTCTAATGATGTAGACCACAAATAGGAGCTGCTTACGGCTTGTTCTTTTTGACTTTGAATAGTGAGTGAACCAAAGGCGAGTGCATCTTTAACTTCTACAGATCCACCTAACAAAGCGTTGTCAAAAAGACCCGGCCATTGTTCACCGGGACAAAATTCGGATTTCGTAAACCCTGTTAAACTCGTAGCAAAAGTGAGGTGGTCGGCTTTGTTTAGGGTTTCGCTAAGCGGACCAAAAGCTTCCATGCTATCCCAAGTTTTACCTAAGCCTATTTCACTCATGTAGACCTCAAGAATTTTAGCATTTGGTGCAATAGCTAAGACCTCATCATTAATGGTCCATGACGGGGTTCCTAAATCAGAAAAGAACCATCCATATAGCGCACTGAATAGGAATTTATGTTTCTCCTTAAGTATGCCGCCTTTGCGGCCGTCCACAGTACTCGTAGTTGATGAAAGTCCTGCGAGCACTTCGCCTACTTCCTTTGCACCACCTATTTTAAGTGGCAGTAGGCATATGGTGGCATCGCCATAGCCCACTCGTATAAAGTCACCGGATAAATTTACCGAACTGAAAAGAATAGGGTCTACATTCGCTTCGGTAGTTATGCGTTGCGCAGGTTTTAGTCGTTGTTTTTGAGCTCGATACGTATTGAATGAGCGCAGCCATACATCTATTCTGTCCGTTTTCATTCCTAGGGCGTAAGTCGATGAGGAGGCGACATATTTACTGAGCTCCTCAGATCGAACACTTCCAGTAAAGCTATTAAGGAAGACTTGTGCGCTATCGGGACAAAGCGAAACTGAAGTCCCGATGAGCTTGTCTTTTCGTAAGGCTAAATCAATCTCACTCCAAGCGGCAATATGTGTCATCCAACTCCAATTTTGTTGGAAGAATTGTTGCCCGACTGCTGCTATTTCATTGTGCTGAATGAAGAGATTCATGATGTCGGCTTTTGACGCACTGTTCCAAAGCGAAGTGAATTGGGCATCTTTTGCAAGACTGAATCCATTGGCACGCTGGTTCAATAAATCCTGCAAAAGCGCCGATTTTTTACTGATCGTCCACGTGGACCCGACTTTGAACCCATAGAGGCTGTCTATGGAATAAATGGTCTCATTTTCGGTCATGGAGCCGCCCTGACCCAGCGTGTCTTTAAAGGTCCAGATCCAATCAAATTTATCCGCGCCCGAGGCGACTAACGCACCGGTCCAAGGCCCATTGCTGTATTTATTTAGAATAGCGACATCAATGGCTTGTACATAGGGTAGGGAAACGGAGTCAGAAAATGCTGTGAATTTTTCGGCATCATTAATACGTACAATGAGTGGCGCATCCACGGGCAACATTGCGGGAGCGGAGACAGGCGCGGCATCCTTACCACATTGTGTAAAGACGATTGCTACAAGAAGTAATGCACTGAATTTGACCAATTTCATTTGTGGCGAATTTATACCTAAAGCTACGCTGTCGTTTGCACTACTTTAGGGTGTAAATCCTACAGTTTTTCACAAATCGAATAGGTTCAATTGGCTCGGTAGAAGTTGGAAGCTTTTGCGGTGGTGTTCCGTAGCACCGTGCGTCTTTATGCCTTCGCGATGTGCTTTCGTTGGGTAGCCGGCGTTTCGCTCCCAACCGTATTGTGGATGGGCCAGTGCGAGTTCACGCATAACATCGTCTCGGTAAGTTTTTGCGAGGACCGAAGCGGCTGCGATGTTTTGGTAGGTAGCGTCCCCTTTGACTTGGCAGTGGTGGGGGATGTTTTTATAGGGATGAAATCGGTTTCCATCGACTGCGATAAAGTGGGGTTGGGGGTCCAATTGTGCAATGCTCCTGTGCATCGCTTCAATACTTGCATTTAAGATGTTTATCGAATCAATCTCTTCAGGACTAACGTGGGCAACGGCCCAGGCAACAGCTTCCTTTTCTATAATGGGTCGAAGCAGGTTGCGTTGTTTTTCGGTCAGTTGTTTAGAGTCGTTGAGTAGGTCATTTTTAAAATTGGACGGCAGGATTACAGCGGCGGCCGTTACCGGACCGGCTAAACACCCACGCCCTGCTTCATCAGTACCGGCTTCTACCATAGCTATTGGCGAATGCTGTCGTTTCATTTGGGCAATGCTTCGATGAATGCAGCGGCACTCTGTTCCCAATTAAAAAAGTTACCTCGCTTCAGTGCTCGCTCACGCCAGATCGAATTTTCTATAATGATTTTTTGCAACGCTATACTCCAGCCTTCAACATCGTAGGTAGGTACCAGCAGTCCACCGTTCCCAACTACTTCGGTTAAAGCACTGTTTTTTGAAGCGATGACAGCTGTGCCACACTGCATGGCTTCGACTAATGGAATGCCAAATCCTTCCATGGCGCTGGGCATACAATAGGCAGTGGCACCGCCGTAAAGTGCTTCTAACGCCGGTCCTGAAAGTCTACCCAACCAATCTATTCGGTCCGCATGCTTTAAGGAGTTGCGAACGGCTTCGAAGGCGGGGTCTTTAAAGTGTGCTGCTCCGGCAATTTTTAGGCGGTGTATGGCAGTGGGGTGTTTGGCAACCCAATGATCAAACGCAAGTAAAAGTGTACGAAGATTTTTTCTAGGAGTGAGTGCACCTACTGCACAGAAGTAGGGAGCTTCGGTTTTCATCTGGCCTGCTTTCATTCGCTGTTGTGGCGCATTATAAGTCAATGCGATTTTTTCAGCAGGTATATTATAGGTGCTGGCAATGTCCTCAGCACTCCATTTACTAACCGTAAAGATTTGTTGCGCTTGAGCAGCACCTTTTCGAATCTGTCTGCGGTAATAGGTAGCCACATTTTTCGGAACCCATTCCGGGTGGTGTTCGAAATTTAGATCATGAATAGTGAGCCATTGTGGCGTTTTGGTTTTAGCAGGAAGTCCATCCGGCGACCAGTACAAATCAATGGTCAGCTTCTTTAGTGCACGAGGCACAGAAAAGTCATTCCATAGGGTCCAGAGCAAAGGGTGACGCGCCTGCGGCGCGACAACATGGAAGTGAACATTTGGGTAGTCTAAAGAGAATTGGTCCGTAGCAATGCCACGGTCGAGCAACAGATGAAATTCATGCTGAGGAAAAGTGGGAATGATCTGCTCAAGCATGCGCAGGGTATAAATCCCTGTGCCTTCCAGTTTGTTTGGCAACAGCCATCGAGCATTAACCGCAATTTTCATAGTTTCAAATGTACAAAAGCAGCGACTTGCACGTTACTAAAGCGGTATATTCGCCGACAATTCCTTGTTGAGGACAAAACCATGGCCAATCGATTGTTGGATTTTCTGAAGGAACCTACTACTGCTTCCATAGCGAAGGGCAGCTTTATCGTGCTTTTATTTAAGGTTATTGGCGCATTAGGAGGCTATGTATTACTCTTCAGTTTGAGTGCAAAGGGTGGTGAACGTGAGGTGGGGGTCTATGAAGTGGCCTTTACCATAATTCTCATAGGTTCAACCATAGGACGGTGGGGACTCGATACCGTACTGGTCAAAGCGCTCGGGCAGCAACAAATGGAAGACGCACCGTCAAGGCCGCTGTATTTAAAACTTTTCACGCGTGTCTTAGGGGTTTCAATACTTATATCAGCAGGAACTTTTGCTCTTGCGGCAACCTTTACGGATCTATTTTTCGATCAAACGCCCACTGCAGTAATAACTACAGCCGCGATTGCGATTGTTCCCTTTACTTTGATGCTGTTCAATGCTGAAGCGTACCGCGGATTGCACAAGCCTTTACTTTTTTCTTTGAATCAACACGGGACGGTGTATTTAGTGATTGCCATGCTCCTGCTCCTTGAACCGTGGTCCGATTGGAGTGGCAATGCTATGGGAAGCGCCCAATTGGCCCTTATCGCGCTGGTCGCGTTAAGCACCATGTTCTTTCTGCTGTCTTTCCAGCACATTCTGCGTTTGTGTAGTCCGAACGCACCCGTTCCTAAGGCCTATTCACGGGGATTGTTTGCCTCAGCAACGCCCATGCTGATCTCATCTGCGCTTTTTTTGGTCATGAGTTGGTCGGATACCCTGATGCTGAGCTATTACCTCCCCGAAGAATCTGTTGGGGTATATCGAATTGCTTTTAAAATAACCACGTTAATCACTTTTGCTCAATTCGCTTTGAACACCGTTGTGACACCCATGATTGCGGGGCTTCATTCTGGCGGTTCGGGAATGGGCCATCTGGCTAAACGTGTAGCGACCCTAAACCTCTATACCGCAGGCCCGATTTTTTTATTGATTGTGTTATTCGGTCCTTTTTTGATCGGGTTGTTTGGAGTCGAGTCAGCGGTTCAGGCTTATCCATGGCTGCTCATTTTAGCTTTGGGCCAATTAGCTAATGCCTTTGCCGGTCCCGTTCTAAATGTATTGAACATGACCGGTTATGAGAAAAGTGCACGCAATACCATGCTCGTAATGGCAACTGTAAATATTGCACTGAATGCACTTTTGATACCTCTTATTGGGCCACTGGGTGCAGCAATCGCAACGGCATCCACAATGATTGGCTGGAACCTCTGGGCCGGCATCCTCGTATACAAATACCACGGCTTAATCACCGTGCCGTTTTTGGCTAAAAAGAATTCGGTATGATGAAATCAAAGGCGAATCTCTTTCTTATTGGCGCAGCGAAATCCGGTACTACTGCACTAGCCGCCACTTTGGCAAAACATCCTGCCATTGCATCACTACCCATTAAAGAGCCGTGTCATTTTAGTACAGACCTTCGTACACCCGCTTTTTCGCCCCAATACAATAGGCTAGTACAATGGGATGAAGCCGCGTATTTTAAAAGAGTACACCTTGACGATCGTCACATTGGATTTATAGAAAGCGAATTGAATTACCAGAAATTGGTAGATCATGCCATTGCTAAAAACCCTGATGTGAATTATGTTCTAGACGCGAGTACATCGTATTTGTACAGTGCAAAGGCGCCAGTCGAACTGCGTCATTACGCCCCCGAGGCAAAAATTGTACTGATTTTACGCAACCCTATTGAACGTGCCTACAGCCATTACACCATGGCTTTGAAATATGGGATGGAGCAGGAGAGCCCCTTGCAGGCATTCAAACGTGAAGCAGAATTGAGCCCAGCGCATTGGGGACAGGATGAATGCTATTTAGAATTAGGCCAGTACGCAAAACAGTTGCAACGCTGGTTGGAATGTTTCCCGCTAGACCAATTGCATGTCATTTGGTACGACGACTTTACTGCAGATCCGCAAAAGGCTACAGATGCGCTCATGAAATACCTGGACTTACCTACTTTTGTAATTCCGGAAACGGACCAATTAAATGTGGGCGCCGTTCCTAAATACGCAACCCTAAACAAATGGGCCATGCGAACATTAGGACCACTGCGCGAAAAATTACCGAAGTCCGTGGTGCGTTGGCTCAAGAAGAAAACTCAGGTAGCCGCCCCAGAATTGGACCCGGAAACACGAAGTTTTTTAGTAGAGGCTTTTAAAGAACAAATAGAACAATTAACGACCTTAACCGGCAAAGATTTAAATCATTGGAAATAAGAAGTTATGGAATACAGTAGTGCAAATTTGATTGCGTTTTTCTACAAAAACCGAAAGCCCCTTTTAGGAATTCCTTTCCTTGCTATGGTTGTGGCGGTTGCCTTTAGTGGACCGAAGTTCATTAAACCCTTGTTTGAATCTCAGGTGATCCTGTTCCCGTCAACCACTAATTCTGTTTCTAAAGCACTTCTTCCTCAGTCAAACGGATACGGTGATGAGGATATCTTTGAGTACGGTGACGAGCAACAGGCAGAGCAACTCCTACAAATCCTTAATTCAGGTGAGATTAGAGACTCTGTAATTCAGAAGTTCGACCTCATGGCCCACTATGAGATCGATGAAGACACGAAATACCGCAGAACAAAACTCTTCAAGGAATACGCTGGTAAAATTGAATTTGCCCGTACCCAGTTCATGTCGGTTGAAATCAACGTTATGGACACCGATCCTCAGATGGCAGCGGACATTGCCAACTACATTTCATTTTTAGTCGATAAAACCAAACGTAGAGTTTCTAGAAGTCGCGCAGAAATGGGCCTTAATATTGTTAAAAACGAATACCACAGCTTACAAGGTGAAATCCAGAAGATGGAAGATAATATCACCGAGCTCCGTTACAAGGGCGTGCATGATTACGAAAGTCAAAGTGCCGTTTTCAATGAACAATACGCCATCGCATTGGCTGCAGGTGCATCATCAGGACGTATCAAAGCGCTCGAGCGTCGTCTCGATACGCTCGCAAAATATGGGGGTAAGTACGTGGCCATCCGAGATGAACTCCAGCTTTTAAAAGAAGAGGAAGTAAAATTGAAAACGAAATTCGATCAAGCGAAGGTCGATGTGAATCAAAACCTGCCGGCAACCTTTAAAGT
Source organism: Cryomorphaceae bacterium (assembly GCA_002685435.1). The sequence continues at coordinate 9,418 of NYXD01000043.1, forward strand.
AGATGCGGCTTTCCCAGCGGAGCGCAAATCGTATCCAAAGCGCAGCATTCTCATTCTTGCCGTAGGATTCGCGACCTTTATTATGGTTGCATTTCTTCTGCTCGTTCGTGGGACATTGCAGGAATTAAAGAAGCAGGCCTAGAATTGTGCTAGATTCACTGCAGACCACTAAAAGGGCCAATTACTGGCTCATCGGAATCACCCTTACGCTCGTAGCGTTGGGCGTNGNGTTCGAGCAGTGGTATGCNTTTCTNATTCCNCCNGCNTTATTTGTGGTTTGGCTNACCTTNTACNGATTAGATTGGGCCATGTGGTTTGTCNTTCTCGCNACNCCCTTGTCNGTCACGTTAGAAGATCTCACNGGTGGTTCNGGCTTATCTGTNCCNACAGAACCNATGNTGGTGCTGATCACNNTNATNACNCTCGTNAAGATGTTCTTTTTTGAAGANTACGATAAACGGATTCTCCGACATCCTATTAGTATCGCTATTTATCTCTATTTGGCTTGGATGGGATTGACCTCAATTACTTCTGAATTACCCTTAGTTTCCCTCAAACAATGGGTTTCAAGAATCTGGTTCGTCATTCCTTATTACTTCGTTTTAGCCCATTTGTTTCTTAAAAACGAGCGCAACAAAGAAATTTTCCTTTGGCTGTTTCTTGTACCGTTGGTTATTGCAACGATTTATACCCTCTACATACATAGTCAGTACGGTTTTACTAAGAAGACGTCTACGTGGGTAATGTTTCCGGTATTTAAGGAGCACACGTCCTATGGCGCCGTATTGGCAATGTTCTACCCTGCGGCACTCTATCTGGCTTTTCGTAAAAGCTCTTGGGGGATCAATGCCGTGGCTATACTCTTACTAGTCATCTTAACGGTTGCTACAGTCTTAAGCTATACACGTGCCGCTTGGTTGTCTTTAGTTGGAGCCGGATTGGTTTATATGGTGTACGTATTAAAATTGTCCCGTANGCAAGTTTGGTCACTTACTTTTCTNGCNCTTTTAATAGCAGGACTGAACTACTCCTACATCGCTTCGAAATTTGAGCGGAACAGAACCGATTCTTCCGACAACCTAAATGAGCATNTAGCTTCAGTAACCAACGTCAGTACGGATGCATCTAACCTTGAGCGGATCAATCGATGGAATTCCGCCCTTCGCATGTTTCACGATCGTCCACTACTAGGTCACGGTCCAGGAACCTACATGTTCTTGTATGCACCGTTTCAAAAGCCTTCTGAAAAGACCATTATTTCAACCAATGCAGGAAACCGTGGGAACGCTCATAGTGAATACTTAGGTCCAATGGCAGAGAGTGGTATTTTAGGTTTGATAACCCTATTGTACATCATTTATCAAGTAGTGCTGAATGCTATTATATCTTACCGCCATCTGCCTACAATTCGACATCAAGGATTATTACGAGTCGCTTTCCTAGGTTTAATCACTTACTATTTGCACGGTTTTTTGAATAATTTTCTCGATATGGATAAGGCGAGCGCACCATTTTGGGGTTTTACTGCGATGATTGCTGTACTCTCTATAAGGTCTAAAACGAAGAAAACGCAATCGTCTATTACCAANATGAAATGAGNGTTTACGGGCTTTTCCTTAAATAANACCTTCTGATTGAAGTTTCATAANATCCCTACAATCGTCTCAATCGAGACCATTAAAACGTNACCAAACCCTTTTTTTNTTCTTGCTTACTTGCAAATGAGAAATAGAAACTGCAATTTTAGCCTTGCTTAACATACGTTTAACAGAAAAACAGGTACAATGAAAAACAAATTTTCACTGTGGTCAGTATTAGCTTTTGTTCTCGCAACGAATTTTGCCATTGCGCAATCGGTTTCGGGAGTAGTTAGTGACGCTGGTTCAGGAGACGCGCTACCAGGTGTAGCAGTGTCAGAAAAAGGTACTAATAATGCAACCTTAACCGACTTTGATGGTAAGTTTACCATTAAGGCGAATAAAGGAGCAACTTTAGTATTTTCTTCGATGGGAATGGATTCTAAAGAAGTTACAGCTTCTTCGGATTTTATTCAAGTTAGTCTAACCGCTTCAGCGAGTCAGCTCGATGAAGTAGTAGTTACTGCACTTGGTATGACAAGAGAGAAAAAATCGCTCGGTTATGCAACACAAGATGTAGATGGTGCAGAGGTTACGACAGTAAAGGATGCCAACTTTGTAAACTCNTTGAGTGGAAAAGTAGCGGGTGTTCAAATTAAGAGTTCAGGAACTCTTGGTGGTTCAGCCAACGTCGTGATTCGTGGGTCTAGTTCATTAACTGGAAATAACCAAGCGTTATTTGTTGTTGATGGTATGCCTATTTCTAACTCAACGGGTAATAGCTCAGATATAGCTAGAGGCCGTGGTGGTTATGATTACGGTAACGCTGCAATGGACATCAACCCAGAGGATATCGAAAATATTTCGGTATTGAAGGGTGCGGCAGCAACTGCATTGTACGGTTCGCGCGCATCAAATGGTGTGGTTTTAATTACAACNAAAAGTGGATCTAGCAGTAAGGGTAAGAAAACCTTAGGCGTTACAGTTAGCACGGGAATCACTGTGGGAGCTATTAACGAAGACACTTTTGTTCGTCACCAAAAAAGTTATGGTCCAGGTTATGGTCGTTACTATGGTGGTGCTTACNCATCTNCCTCTCCTACCGATTCAGTTTTTACTGATGGTCGTGCTCAGTCGTATGATGCGAATGGTGATGGTCAAAATGACATCGCTCTACCAATGGGTGAAGATGCCTCTTTCGGTCTAGCAGTAGATCCTAACATGGATGTTTATGACTGGGAATCAATCTACCCGGAATTACCTACCTACCAGCAATCAAAAAAGCACGTTGCCGGTGAAAACGGAGCATTGAGCTTCTACGAGCAAAGTGTTACGCGTAACAATAACTTTGCTATCGATGGTGGAGGTGAGAATACTTCATTCCGTCTATCTGCTACGAGCTTTGATCAAAAAGGAATTGTTCCTGGATCGCACATTGGTCGCGATAATATCGCGTTTAGCGGGAGATTTAATGCTTCGGATAAATTGACTGTTTCTGCGAAAGCAAACTACATCAATCAGAACGGTAAAGGACGTTACGGAACAGGATACGATTCTCGTAACCCAAACCAGTCGTTCCGCCAGTGGTACAATGTTCTCACTGATATGGATGCACAAAAAGATGCATACACGAACTATGGTGAGAAAAACTATTCATGGAATGCCTATGGGTATGGTGCGGCAAATCCAACTGCGCCTCACTATTTTGATAATTTCTACTACTCAGCTCTTCAGAATTACTCGACAGATTCGCGCAATCGTATCATCGGTAACATTATGGCTGAATACCAGATTAATGACTGGATGAAGTTAACGGGCCGTATGTCTGCAGATAGTTACACTGAACTACGTGAAGAGCGTATCGGTACAGAATCTGTTGATGTTTCAATGTACACGCGTAACAATCGCGCGTTCACTGAGCAAAACAATGACTTGTATTTGAACATGAATAAAAACTTTGGTACAGATGGCGAAATCAGTTTCTCAGGTTTATTGGGTTACAACCAACGTCGTTCTTCATTCCAGAGCATTTATGCTTCAACTAACGGTGGACTAGTTGTTCCTGGCGTATATGCCTTGAGCAATTCTGTTGCAGCTCCTGCAGCTCCTTCAGAAGGTTCTAACACCATTGGTGTTGACGGTATTTATGGTCAAGCATCTTTTGGATACCAGAATTTCTTGTACGTAGATCTATCTGCGCGTCAAGATGTCTCTTCAACGCTTCCTGTTGAAAACAACACGTACTTCTACCCAGCAGCTTCTTTAAGTTTGATTTGGTCAGAATTTGTTGATTCTGATATCTTGTCTTTCGGTAAGATTCGCGCGAACTGGGCAAATGTAGGTTCTGATGCTCCAGCGAATGCTTTGGTTGACGCATATGGTATTGGAACTCCTTTTAACGGAACAACGTTAGCATCTGCACCTTCGACTCAGAACAACTCTACGTTACTTCCGGAGAACACGGCTTCTACGGAATTAGGTTTAGAAATTAAAATGTTCGATAATCGTTTCGGATTTGATGTGAGTGCATATCAGAGATCGACTACGAATCAAATTCTACCTGCTCAAGTTTCTACTGCTACTGGTACGTACTACAAGTATGTTAATGCAGGTCAGGTAGATAACGAAGGATTTGAAGTGAGTAGTTACATTACTCCTGTTAAAACCAAAGACTTCCAGTGGGATGTAAACATCAACTGGTCGACTAACGATAATACAGTTGTATCGTTGTTTGGTGATTCAGAGTCATTGTTATTAGGTTCTGTTCAGGGTGGTGTTAACATGACTGCTCGTGTAGGGCAGTCTTACGGTACCCTAGAAGGAACTCAGTACGTTCGTGCTGGTGGCGATGGTGCACCGCTTGTTTACGATTGGTCAAGCTCTCGTGGTGGTGCTCGTTACTACACGGGTGACGTNGGTGTCATCGGTAACGTACAAGCTGACTGGAGAGGTGGTATCAACAATGCAATCTCTTACAAGAACNTAAGACTGAGTGCACTTNTNGANGCNCAAATGGGAGGAAACTTCTTCTCATTAGANACTTACTACGGTTACGGTACAGGTGTATATGATTTCCAAGCTGGAACTAACGCAGCTGGTAACCCAATCCGTACGAATGTTGAAGACGGCGGTGGTCTAACTTTTGAAGAAGTTGCTTACTTAGGCATTGAAACACCTCAGCAATGGGATGGTGTTACAGTTGATGCTGACGGTAACCCAGTGGGTACTGAAAACTCAACACCAATGTGGATGAACGATTATGGAAATGCAATGGGATGGGCCTTAGGTGGACCAAAAGAAATGCACATCCACGACGCGTCGTTTGTTAAATTGAGAGAAGTTGCCTTGACGTATACCTTGCCTACGAGCGCTCTAGCTGGTCTACCAGTTGCAGGCGTTGATGTAAGCTTTATTGGTAGAAACCTAGCGATACTTTATAAGAACACGCCTTGGTCAGATCCTGAAGCGGGTCTTGCAGCAGGTAATCTTCAGGGGTATCAGTCAGGTGCTTATCCAACGCTACGTGAAGTTGGTGTGAATTTGAGAGTTAAATTCTAAGAAGTTCTAGATATGAAAAAGATATTATTCGCAGCAGCAGCTGCACTAGCAATCACTTCTTGTAGCAACGATCTTTCTAGCCTTAACGGTAATGTGAAAGCTCCAGAGTCAGTTCCAGCAGGTGCGTTATTCGCAAATGCAACTATGGGATTCTATGATTACGCTGCAGTACAGAACGTGAATCAAAACAACTTGCGTCTTTGGGCACAGCACTGGACGCAGACTACTTATGTAGATGAATCAAATTTCGATCTTGATAATCGTGATGTAAACGGCAGTACTTTTTGGCGTATGTACGGTACGGTTGTTCGCGATTGTGAAGAAGCTCGTACTGCGTTAGCAGATGTTGTTGCATCAACGGAGGCAATTGCCGCTGCTGAGGGAGCAATTGAGGTGATGGAAGTTATGGCGTTTTCATTTTTGGTAGACCTCTTTGGAGATGTGCCTTACACTGAAGCGTTATCAGAAACTAACACGCCAGTATACGATGATGACGCTGCAATTTACAGTGATCTTCTAGNTCGTTTAGATGCTGCGGCAATGAACTTAAGCGGTACTTCTGCTTTCGGTAGTTCCGACATCATTTACGGTGGAGATGCTGCATCTTGGAAAATGGCTGCTCATTCTCTTATGCTTCGTTTGGCAATTCGTATGATCGATGCTGATCCTACAAATGCTCAAATGTATGGTGAGAAGGCAATAGCGGGTGGTGTATTCGCTTCATCTGCGGATGACATGCGCTTGTTCTATTCGTCAGCTCCACCGCATACGCATCCAATGTGGGAAACGTTAGTACAAAGTGGACGTACAGATTACATTGCATCTAATACCTTAGGTGATGTAATGAATACGAATAACGATCCACGTCGTGCAGCATTCTTCAAGAATCTTGATAGCGTTGGTAATGTAACTGCTGCACCTCACGGTCTTCAGTCAGATTACTACCAATTCTCTCAGCCAGGTTCAGCTTTAGAGGACCCAACGTGGTCTCATGCTGCGATCAACTATGTTGAAGTTGAGTTCTTAATGGCTCACGCTGCAGTTGCAGGATGGGCTGGCGCAGGTGATGCTGCAACGCACTACAATGCTGGTATCACTGCTTCTATGGAAGAGTGGTTAGGTGCTGGTGTAGATGCCTCAGGCTACCTTGCTCAAGCGGGTGTTGCATTCGATGCATCAACTGCAGCTGCTCAAATTGGTACAGAGAAATGGATTGCTATGTACAGCAATGCTAGTGAAGCATACAACACAGTGCGTCAATACGACTTAACTATGAATGTTGCTGACCTGGCTCAGACTGTAACACCTAATCGTTACTCTTATCCTTTAGATGAGATTTCATTAAACCTTACAAATGTCGATGCAGCGAAAGCGAAATTTGGCGGCGATGATACCTTTGCAAAGGTATTCTGGGATATGTAAGCCATACTTGAAAAAGTAATTTGAGAAACCCGCGCCGGATGGCGCGGGTTTTTTTTGCTTTAGGTTTTAGATCTATTCTTACGTCTTTTTACTAAATCAAATAGCTTCCTGTATCGTTCTGTTGGGATTATATTTGCTTTATGAATAACGATACCCTTATAAAGTTGCAGCGCGCCTTTAATGACAGCGCCATAACTCGTCTAGAGTTGGAATCATTTGAAAAGGAGCACAGTGTAGTGTTGAAAGAGGATTGGTTGGAATATGATGAGACAGGAGAGTGTTATTTCCTTTCGCCAGAAGTATTAGAATACGACTTTACTCCTAAGCAGNCGCAAGAAGCGCTCGGTTTGGGTGAACTCGAAGATCGCATAGTAGATGTATTAGAACAGGGAAAATCTATCCCTTGGGGGAGAGTGGCTATTGCTATGTGGATTTTTTTCTTGTTTATTGTGGCATACACTGTAATAGAAACTAGTACTAAATAAAAAACCACCGCTTGCGGTGGTTTTCTGTTTTCGCGAGTGAGCTTGANATTTATTTAGCGCGTTCCTTGTAAGAACCGTCCTCAGTATTGATAACGATTTCTTCATCAGTTTTAATAAAAAGAGGTACCGCAATCTGTGCTCCACCTTCAACAGTTACAGTTTTCATAGCGTTAGAAGAGGTATTCCCTTTAACGGTTGGCTCAGAGTAAGTGACTTTCAAATTTACTGTACGTGGTAGTTCAACAGCCATGGCTCTATCTTCACTTGCATGGAAAAGTACATAGCACATCATGCCGTCTACTAAGAAATCTGGTGCGTTGATGAGGCCCTTCGCAAAAGTCAGTTGCTCGTAATTTTCGGTATTCATAAAGTGGTAATCGGAGCCGTCATTGTAAAGGAATTGGTATTGACGGTTTTCTACATCGATGGTCTCAATCTTGGCACCGGCTGGGAATGTGTTGTCTAGNACTCTNCCCGTTTCAAGGTTTTTAATTTTNGTGCGNACNAATGCNGCNCCCTTACCTGGTTTAACNTGAAGGAANTCTATGATTTGGTANGGCTGGCCGTTGAAGTTGATGCACATGCCATTTTTAATATCTGAAGTACTTGCCATGGTTATTTTATTTTGGGTAAATATAGCGCAAATTGGTGGCGCTAAGGTTTAGTAATGTTTCTCTAAAAGGAGCTCATCAGTACAATAGGAGTATTCGTCCTTTTGGTAATTACTGCCGACGATGATGGTTTTTGAATGCGCGAATGAACGGATCAATTCAGTATAAAATTGGACTCCTTCCGCATCTAGATTACTTAGTGGCTCATCTAACAGCAGTAGCGGCCTGTCGTTAGCCACAGCCAGTAGTAAACGTACGCGCTGCAGCATACCCGAGCTGAATGTGGAGAGTCGCTTGTCTTCATGTGCTGCTAATCCTGCCTTATACAGCCAGTCGGTTAACTTGAAACCTTCGGGGAATGGNCAAAACTNCTCGTGAAAGGCTAGGGTTTCTTTCAAACTAAACATGGGATTCAAAGCAATATAAGGTGCNGCTATTCCTACGTGTAGACCTGCGGATTTTGCCGTGACATTGCTACCCTCAAANGTGTAGACCGGCGATCCCTCCGTAGCCTCGAGTGAACCGCTTAGTATTTTAATAAGTGTTGATTTACCGGAGCCGTTTGAACCAAGAATAACAGTTTTTGAACCCGTTTGAAACGTATAGGAGACATCTTGTAAAATGTGCTGCTTACCAAACTTTTTCTGTAACCCTTCTAATACGATCATGGCGCTGGAATTACTTTCTGATCAGTCCACGATCGCTCTGCTCAATAAAGCTTAAGATTAAATCTGCTAAAGGCCGATTCGGGTACTGTTCTTTAATACGATTCACCGCTTGTGATACGTTCATACCGCTCTGGTACAGGGTGCGATAAAGGGTTTGAATTTCATTAATATCTTCTTGCGAGAAGTTGCGTCGTTTTAATCCTACGCTGTTTACTCCTGCATAAGCCAGAGGCTCACCTGCTGCGGTAATGAATGGAGGGACATCTTTACGGACCATTGCGCCACCGCCTATCATGACGTGCGCGCCAATTTTCACAAATTGGTGCACAGCGGATAGACCTGAAACGATACCGTAATCTCCAATCTCTACGTGGCCGGCAAGGGCAACACTATTCACGAGAATAACATGGTCGCCTATTATACAGTCGTGTGCAATATGAACATATGCCATGATAAGACAGTCTTTCCCTACTACAGTTTTACCATAGGCTTTAGTTCCCCTATTAATGGTAACACATTCACGAATGGTGGAACGGTCCCCTATCTCAACAGTAGTGCTTTCGCCTTGGAACTTTAAATCTTGAGGGATGGCTGAGAGTACGGCGCCAGAAAAAATTCGGCAATCGGTCCCTATTCGAGCGCCGTCCATTACAGTCACATTTGGACCGATCCAGGTACGGTTACCTACTTCTACATCTGCTCCAATAGTAGTAAAGGGNCCAATTTCAACTTGNTCACCAATGCGCGCATCNGGATGAATGGAGGCAAGAGGACTNATCATCTATTTCGTAATCTGAGCCATTAATTCAGCTTCACTAACAAGCGTATTTCCTACGAAAGCACGTCCGCGCATGTGTACAATACCTCGTCGAATCGGCGTAATAAGCGAGAGATCGAAAATGAGCGTGTCTCCTGGAACCACTTTCGCTTTGAATTTTACGTTATCCAATTTCATAAAGAACGTTAAATAATTCTCAGGGTCTGGAACGGAACTCAACGCTAAAATACCACCGCATTGTGCCATAGCCTCTATTTGAAGTACGCCTGGCATTACTGGGGAACCTGGGAAGTGGCCAACAAAGAACGGTTCGTTCATGGTAACGGCTTTCACGCCTACAACGCGGTCTTCTGTGAGTTCAATTATTTTATCGACCAGCAAAAATGGAGAGCGGTGTGGGATAAGTCCCATAATTTCCTCTACAGTCTTTACCGGTACGGCATTGGGGTCGTATTTCGGGGGTCTAGGTCGGCTTTCTTCCTTACGGATTTTAGCAGCTAATGCCTTTGTGAATTCAGCATTTACACCGTGACCGGGCTTTGTAGCTATAATACGTGCCTTAAGCGGGCGTCCTAAAAGCGCCAAATCACCTACTACGTCTAATAGTTTGTGTCGGGCAGCNTCGTTTGAGAACCGCAGATTGATATTGTTTAATGTACCGCGCTGGGTAACCTGAACATCATCGCGACCAAAAGCTGTCTTTAATTTATCAAGTGTAGATGGGGGAATGTCTTGATCCACATAAACGATGGCATTGTTTAAGTCACCACCTTTAATTAATCCAGCATCGAGTAAAGGTTCGAGCTCGCGAAGGAATGAAAACGTGCGTGCACTTGCTATATCGTNGCGGAAGTTAACCATCTTGTCAAGATGCGCATGTTGTGGCCCTAAAACGCTACTTCCGTAATCAATCAATGCGCTTACTTCAAATTCNTCGCTAGGTAGCGCCATGATTTCCGAACCGTCCTCATCTTTAAAAGTGAACGTCTCTTCAAGAACATAGAAGTTCTTTTCAATGCTTTGTTCTTCAATCCCGGCCTCAAGTATGAGATCGACAAGCGGTGCTGCAGAACCGTCTAAAATAGGAACCTCGCTTCCGTTCAATTCTATACGCAGGTTGTCAATCCCTAAAGCATATAAACTGGCCATGAGATGTTCAACGGTACCTACACTTGCTTCGCCTTTTTGCAAGATCGTTTGACGATCCGTGCGGTTCACATACTTTACTAGTGCTGGAATTTCAGCATTATCTAGGTCTTCGCGGACAAAAACAATACCCGTATTTTCTGCGCTAGGGATCAATTTGACTTTAACAACTTCACCAGTGTGAAGGGCATTACCTTGAAAGGAAATTTCTTTAGAAAGTGTCTTCTGCATCATAGTCTATTTGCCTTGTCGTTTAAAGGCAGCAAAGGATTTCAGGAAGTGCCTGTGCTCCAGCGCAGGCGAGCCAAAGATAGTCTTATTCGATGGAACATCATTCATGACGCCACTCTGGGCGTAAATCTTGACATTATCACCAAGCGTCNGGTGGCCTATTATGCCAACCTGACCGCCGATCATACAGTGGTTTCCTATAGTTGTTGAACCTGCAACGCCACTTTGGGCGGCAATAACATTATGCTTACCGATGACAACATTGTGTGCGATCATACAAAGGTTATCGATTTTTGTCCCTTCACCAATTCGTGTAGATCCTAGTGCAGCTCTATCAACAGTAGAGTTTGCACCGATACTCACATAATCTTCTATGATCACATTACCCAATTGCGGAATGCGATGGTATTTACCTTCTGCATCCGGGGCAAATCCAAAACCTTCAGAGCCAATAACAACACCGGCTTCAATGTTTACGTGCGCTCCAATTTTACTTCCTTTCAAAATTTTAGTACCTACTCCGATGTAGGTATGCTGTCCAATTTCCACATCTGCCTCAATAATCGCTGCAGTTGCAATAATCGCTGTTGGATCAATCTTAGCTCCAGGGTCAATGATAGCGCCGGGGCTTTGAACTGAACGGGGCTTGAATTGAGACTCTAAACCGCGTAAATGCAAGGCGAATCTCAAATAAGGGTCGTCACATTCGATTAAAACAGCCTTAGTGTTAATCGCAGTTCCGGCCTTTACAAAAATGGCGCTGGCTGCAGTTTTCTCAGCCTGAGCGGCATATTTCATATTGCTCAAGAAGCATAAATCCCCAGCAATAGCCTCTTCGAGTGTTGCGACGCCTGATATTTTTATGCTTCCGTGTTCTTGTGGACAGTAAAGCTCAAGCTTCGCACACAGATTACCTAAAGTGATTGCCTTATGCTTCATAATAAATCTTTGAGTTCACGTGGGAAGCAAATAAAGTGCCGTTCTACCGGTTCACTCAAAGCTTTTATGGTCATTTGATCTGCTGCTTGGCTGATATCGCTGATATGACCGTCTTTGTACAACAGATTAATATGTCCTTTTTGATTATTGTAAGCGTGGTTTTTGACTTTTGCCTCGATATACATGTACTGCTCTTCGCCGTGTGAGAAACCGTACTGAGATTTGATAGCCTCGCCAATACGTGATGAAACTTCAGGGGCAAAAGGTGCTGCTTGTAGTCTTATTTTAAGAAGATTTCGATCGGTAACGCGCTTACTTAATTCGCTTAAGATGGTATCTGAATGGTTCGTCCAATCTTTTATGGCGCTCATGACATCGTAATCATCGAGCAGTACAAACTTCTCAAGTACAGCGGGATTTTCCTCGAATTCATTCCAGGAATAGTCTGCATTCAGGAAATGTTTTAGCGCAATTGTACCCGGTAAAGTAATGCCTTGACTTGCGAGGTGCTTCGCACGTTTTAAAATATTGACCAGCATGAATTCTGCGCTAAGGACTGTTTTNTGCATGTAGACCTGCCAGTACATAAGACGACGTGCCACGAGGAACTTCTCGACGCTGTAGATGCCCTTCGCGTCAACGACTAATTGGTCGTCTTTGACATTCAGCATGGTGAGCAAACGCTCGCTATTTACACTGCCTTCAGTAACGCCGCTGTAAAAAGAATCGCGTCGTAAATAATCAAGCCTGTCCATATCTAATTGCGAAGAAATGAGTTGGTGCAGGAAGGACTTCGAATAGTTATTAGTGAAAATATCAATGGCTAAAGTGAGTGCCCCTTGATGAGTGACGTTAAGCTCCTCCATGATTTTTAAGCTTAACGCTTCATGGCTCACTCCGGGAATTAACGTGTGTTCGAGCGCATGAGAAAAAGGACCGTGACCTACATCGTGGAGTAGAATAGCAATTTTAACGCCCTGTTCCTCTTCTGCTGTGATTTCATGTCCTTTTTGACGTAACGTGTAGATGGCACGACCCATGAGGTGCATGGCCCCTATGGCGTGGTGAAAGCGNGTGTGATAGGCACCAGGATAGACCAGGTAAGTGAGTCCCAACTGCGAGATACGACGCAGACGTTGGAAGTAGGGGTGGTTGATCAGCTTGTAAATAAGCGGATCTTTTATGGTAATAAACCCGTAGATCGGGTCGTTAATGATTTTGTTCTTATTGTTCAAAATGCTCGGTTTTGCCGGTATGGTAAAAATAGCACAGGTTAGGGGCTATTTGGGGCAGGAATCGCATTACTTTTAACAAGACTAAAACGCTGAATTATGCCAAATATTTTATGGGTCGATGATGAAATAGAAATCCTCAAAGGACATTTATTGTTTTTGGAGGGAAAAGGCTATTCTGTTGCGACCTGTAATAATGGTGCCGATGCACTTGATTTGGTTCAAGAAACGGGGTTTGACGCCGTCTTTCTCGATGAGAATATGCCCGGTTTATCGGGCTTAGAGACCTTAGAAAAAATTAAGGATCTACTTCCGGAATTGCCTGTAGTGATGATCACGAAAAGTGAGGAAGAGCAGATCATGGAAATGGCCATTGGGTCGAAGATTGCGGATTACCTCATCAAGCCGGTGAACCCAAATCAGGTGTTACTGAGTTTAAAGAAGATATTAGACGGGAAACAATTGGTTTCTCAAGCTGCAACGCGAGGCTACCAGCAGGAGTTTGGTCGTTTGACCTTAGACATGCAACAACTGCGNACNTGGGAGGAATGGGCGAATTTTTACAAAAAACTCTTGCAGTGGGAGCTCAAANTGGANGAAAGTCCGGAGGAGGGNTTAAAAGGAGTATTGGCAACTCAAAAGAAGGAGGCNAACGAGCTTTTTGCNCGATTTATNGCCAANCATTACGAGNAGTGGTTTTCNGNNAGTGAGCGCCCNATGCTTTCTCATGAATTGGTAGGNAAAGTGGTNGCNCCANAANTGCGNGATGGTAAAAAGGTATTCTTCCTNGTCATGGACAACNNGCGTTACGACCANTGGCTGGCCATCAAACCNNTACTTTCCCCATATTTTCATCAAAAAGANGAGGGATTGTANAACAGNATTTTNCCNTCTGCAACGCANTATGCGCGCAATGCGCTTTTTGCAGGTATGATGCCTGCNAGTATTAAAGCGTCGTTGCCNCANTANTGGGTNGAGGANCACGAGNANGGNTCAAAAAACCAATNCGAAGGTGAATTNCTNGANGCTCAANTGGNAANATTGGGNTTNGGTGATAAAAAATCNGTCTACCAAAAAGTGACGAATCTTCGAGGCGCNAATAAATTATACGACACCATTCATCAGCANAAGAATGCAGATGTACTTACCGTNGTGTATAATTTNGTGGATGCGCTGAGTCATGCGAAAACAGATACTGAGGTCGTGCGGGAATTGGCCAGTGATGATGGCGCCTACCGCCGTTTAGTGAAAACTTGGCTTGAGGGTTCGCCGCTCCTAAAAATGCTTCAATGGGCCAGCCAGCAAGGATTTACCGTTGTATTGACCACCGATCATGGAACGGTCAACGTACACCGACCTTCGAAAGTTGTGGGTACGAAGCACCTAACGACTAACCTCCGCTACAAAACGGGCAATGGAATGAGCTATCAATCCAAACACAGTTTTGTGGTGAAAGATCCTAGTGCCATCGGCCTCCCAAAGCAGCACATTGCGGATGAATACATCTTCGCTTTGAGCGATCTATTTTACGTGTATCCCAACCGGTACAATCATTTTGTGCAGTACTACCGCAATACNTATCAGCACGGTGGGGTATCTTTGGAGGAACTGATTATTCCTTATGCAGTCCTTGCCTCTAAATAACGGATACCGCTTTTCGCAGGTTGAACTGAAACACCTTCCAGAATTGGCCCAATTCATTTTGGCGCACAGGGAAAGTGCTGTTACCCTATTAGAGGCGCCTATGGGCAGTGGTAAAACCACACTATGTAATGCCATTTTACAGGCTTGGGGCAGTGAGCAGTCGGGGTCTTCGCCTACGTTTGCTTTGATTGAGGAATACCATGGAATTCAGGGAAAGTGTTATCATTTAGATGCCTATCGTATTGAGGATGAAGCCGAAGCCTATGATATGGGTTTAGAAGAATATTTAGAAGAAGGTTGCCCCATGTGGATTGAATGGGGAGGAAATGTACGATCTTTATTACCGTACGAATTGGGTGTCGTTTACATCCATGCGGAAAGCGAAGCGTACAGAACGGTTGAGTTTTACCCCCGACTTGCTGTGAACGAAATACAATGGAACCATGAGTGAGTACATTAGTTGGTCAGAGACGGCTTGGGAAACCCAGGAGGAACGTTTGGCNGTNGATGCNAAAAGCGCNCANTTGCAAATAGGCTTGCCNAAGGAGCANGCNATGAATGANCANCGGTTNTTNCTNACNCCGGAGAGNGTNCANATTTTAGTTGCTTCAGGGTCATGAAATAGTGGTTGAGACGGGNGCGGGAACNCTNGCTGGTTTNCCCGATGCNNGCTATGCAAATGCAGGTGCCACAATAGCTNTAGGGCCTGAAGAGGTTTTTCAATGTGCCATAATTGCGAAAGTTGCACCTCCTACTGCGGCTGAAATTGCAATGATGCGGGGCGGTCAAACCTTGATCAGCGCACTGCAACTGCGTACGCGCAATAGAGATTATTTTAAGTCACTTGCGGATAAAAAAATCACGGCCTTGGCACTGGAAGAAGTACGCAATTCAGAAGATCAAAGTGCACTTCGAATGGCCATGAGTGAAATCGCGGGCCAAATGGCAGCACGCGTAGGCGCTAGCCTACTCGCGGACGGCGCCCATGGCTCCCGTAAAGGAAAATTAATGGCTCCTATACCTGGTGTTGCACCTGCCAGAGTAGTGGTGTTTGGCGCCGGCGTCGCCGGCCTTTCGGCCGTGCGCGCTGCCCACGGCATGGGTTCCCAGGTGGTTTTAATGGACAGCAACATCAACCGTCTTCGTGCAGCACAAGAGCTGAACCCTGCGTTAATTACGGAGGTGATTCAGGAATTAGTGGTGGCGAAAAGATTGAAAAAGGCGGACCTTGTGATAGGAGCATTGTATCCAGTGAATGGTCGCACACCCGTAGTCGTTTCGGAAGATGCCATTGCAGCGATGGAGCCGAACAGTGTAATTATAGATATCAGTATCGACAGTGGCGGTTGTTTTGAATCATCAGAACTGACCTCTCACGAAAACCCCACGTACGAAAAGCACGGTGTGATTCATTACTGCATTCCTAACATGGCTAGTGCTGTAGGGCATACGGCCACCATAGCCTTGAGTAATTTTGTGGCGCCCATGTTATCGACACTATCAGAATTGGGCGGTGTAGAGGATTGCCTGCATTACGATCTCAACATGCGTGCGGGTTTGTATTTATACAAAGGCCTGTTGACAAAACGTCATCTGGGAGAGCATTTTGACTTGCCTTTCTCAAACGATGCCCTGTTATTTGGCAACCTCTAATTGACCTAACACCCCCTGCACGACATGGCATTTCTCAAGCGATTACTTTTTTACATTTTAGGAATAGGATTGGGCACTTTGATCGTTTTAGCCTTCTTTGGTGAACGCGATTTCGATTATGCCTACGGTCCCAATGCGCGCGTTCGTAAGACTTTCAGAACAAAAGCAGTAGATTCAACCCAAATGAATTGGCCTGAGCTTAACCTGGCAAAAGACAGCGCTTATTTTCATGCGGTATTAGATGGCCGCGTAAAATTCGGTGAAAGTGAGCCGCGTAAAGAGCCTTGCGGGAGCTACACCTTATACTTTTCATGGGAAGCAGAACCCTATAGAATGGTTTTAGAAAACTGCCCGGATACGGTTCACATTATGGAGCTTATCCGAGTGAAGAACTAAGCGTTTTTTCTACGGTCCAATTCCTTCGTAATTAACCCCAATTCACGTCCTGTCTGTCCTTCAACCGAAGTGTTTTCTTCAGCGCGTCTAAACAAATAGGGCAGCACATCCTTTACAGGACCAAAGGGCAAGTATTTCGCTACGTTCAGTCCTGAATTTGCTGCATTGAATGAAATGTGATCACTCATCCCAAAGAGTTGTGCTACATATACCTTACGCGAGTCAAAGGCGATGCCATGCTTTTTCATCAGTGTTGCGGTAAGAGCAATACTGTCTTCATTGTGTGTCCCTACTACTACGGTCATGTGATCTGTATGAGATAGAATCAATTCCAATGCGGCATTGTAGTCGCGGTCGGTCGCTGCCTTGTTCGGTTGGATCGGATCGTCGTAGCCTTTAGCTGCAGCTCTTTTGCGCTCTTTTTCCATGTAGGCTCCACGCACAATTTTAACGCCATAAATAAAGCCTTCTGCAGTAGCACGAGAGAGGGCCATTTTTAATTGGTCCAAACGGTCGTGACGATAGAGCTGTGCGGTATTGTAGACGATAGGTGTTTCCTTGTTGTAGCGAGCCATAAAGCCAAAAGCGAGCTCATCAACAGTGGGCTGAATCCAACTTTCCTCCGCATCGATCATGACCGGAACATTCAATGTATTTGCCAATTCAAAAATCCGGTCCCAACGTCCCAAAACTCGTGACCAAGCTTCTGATTCTTTTTCGCTTAATTCTTTTCCAAGCGCTACTTTTTCATACCACTCGATGGCACCAACCCCCGTCGGTTTAAAAACCCCAAAGGGTACCCCTGGATTATTCTGGGCAAATCGGATGGTCTCTAACGTAGTTTCCAGTGTCCGGTCAAAATCTACTTCTTCCGCTTTTCCTTCTACACTGTAATCTAATATGGCTTGCACTTTCCCTTCAGCCAAACGATCAATTTGCGGTTGACACTCATCCACACTTTCACCTCCACAGAACTGTCTAAAGACTGTGGCTTTAACAATCCCTTTGATTGGGAGCCTCAATCGGAGGGAGGCTAAAGTGAGTCCCTTAAGGGTCTGAACGATCTGAGGCGAGCTTAATGTGGCAAACAATAATTTGCTTTGGCGCAAATCATTTTTGGTCTTCATTTTAAACGCGACCTCAGTATTGGCGAAATCGATCATGGTCTGTGAATTGGAATTCAAATATAGTGCTCAGAAACCGTACTTTTGAAGTGTGAAAACTTCTCATTCATATCCTTTTTTTGGTCCTGACGGTTACGACGGTTTGGATGCCTTACTTCAGGAATTGGCGCCTTCAAAGACGTTTCTTCTAGTCGATAGTAACACGGTGAATTGCCTTTCGGTTTTTGTTCCAAAATTGGCACACCTAGATGCGGAGTTTGAAGTCTTAGAAGTATCGCCCGGTGAAGCGAGTAAATCACTCGAAATCGCTGCAAACCTGTGGTCGGTACTCCTAGAATACGGGGCGGATCGCAACAGCCTCATCATCAATGTAGGAGGTGGCGTAGTCTGTGATTTGGGTGCTTTTATTGCCTCTACGTATAAGCGCGGCATTTCTTTTGTAAATGTACCCACCTCTCTTTTAGCGATGGTGGATGCGTCCGTAGGAGGAAAGAACGGCATCAACTTTGAGGGTTTGAAGAACCAACTAGGCACTTTTACCCAACCTAATTTCGTCCTCGTTGACCCAGATTTTTTAGCCTCTTTACCGCAAGAGGAGTGGGAGAGTGGCCATGCGGAAATGCTGAAACATACGCTTCTTTCAGGCAATCGATGGACGGAATTATTAGCGCTCGAACCTGCGGCACTTGCGCTTAACGATATTGAGCAAAGTGTAGCTTTTAAGGCGGATATAGTTCAGGAAGATTTTAAAGAAAACGGCAAAAGAAAGATTCTAAACTTAGGTCATACGACGGGTCATGCTTGGGAAAGCTATTGCGCAGCAAGCGGTAATCCCTGTACACACGGTACAGCTGTAATTCAGGGTTTACATGTCGCTTTATTTCTCAGTGGTTTACACGACGAGCAAAGTGCACTGGCCCAAAGATATCCCTGGCAAGTGGTTGAAGAACAGGCATTCGAGCCGCTTTGGGAGCTTCAACTACAGGATAAGAAAAATAGCAATGGCGAAGTGCGTTATGTACTCCTTGAACATTTAAGTCTTCCAGTCTGGGACGTTCAAATCTCCTTAGAGGTTTGGACTGCGGCGGTATTGGCATTGAATAGCGCATCCTAGTATGAAGATGGAACTCTCGAAGATTGTCCGACCCTTACAGGCCAAATTTGAATTGCCACTCAGTAAGAGTATGGCTAATCGTGGTTTATTATTAGCCGCGTTATATCCCGAAATAACGCTGACAGGAATCAGTACGGCTAAAGATTCTGTGTTTTTAAGAGAAACGTTGGATGCGTATGCGCACGGAGAAGTGCATGTAGGGGCCGGCGGCACAACCTTGCGCTTTGCAACTGCTTATTGGGCAACACGTGAAGGATCGTCGATCACCTTAAGCGGAACGCCAGAATTGAACCAACGATCCATCGCACCATTGGTAGATGCATTGAATGCGTTAGGAGGAGACATCACCTTTATAAATACACCTAAGCAGGCGCCGTTACTTATAAAAGGCAGGAATCTTAAAGGCGGTTCCCTTCATTTAGGACATGTGAAAAGCTCGCAATTTGTTACCGCTTTAATGCTTATTGCGCCAACAATGCGTGATGGACTGCATCTTGAATGGGATAGTGTAGTTTCACAACCGTATATCGTGATGACGGCTGCCCTTCTTCGGAGTGCTGGAATCCCGGTGACCTTAACAAAAAACGGAGCAACGATACCCTATGTCGACGCTGTGGATCCAGTACAATTAGTGATTGAACGCGACTGGTCCGCTGTGGCTTTTTGGTGTGAAGCACTCGCCTTAAGCGAAGGCGGAAGTCTAGCCCTGCCAGGATTTATAGATCCGAGTAATCAGGGCGACTCTAAAGTCGTTCACTATTTTGAACCGCTTGGCATCGGGCATAAGTTCACGGAAGACGGCCTCGTCCTTTCAAAAAGATCGGTACTCACCCCGGGACATCTCCATTACAATTTACAAGGTGAGCCCGATCTAGCACAGCCGCTTATAATGACATTACTTCTTAAAAAGATTCCTTTTGAAGTGCACGGTTTAGAGACTCTTCGCGGTAAAGAATGCGATCGAATTGCTGCTATTGCTGAGGTTGCAGGGACTTTGGGTATTGAAGTTATTACGGGAGAAGCGCATATTAAATGCAGTAGTTATCCGGATGAATTTACGCCTCCGACAGCGCCGTTGGATACGCACAATGACCACCGTGTTGCAATGTCGTTGGCGCCTTTAGCGTTTCAATTTCCAATCACTCTTGTGCATCCTTCGGTAGTTGAAAAAAGCTACCCTGATTTTTGGAACCATTGGACGCAATTGGTTTAAGGTAGTCGCGTACCGCCATTCCACACTAAAGCTCTCTTTAAACCGTTTGGTAAAATCGCAGGAAAAACTGGTACTCCATTGGCTTGAATGGGCTTTAAAATGATATCCAAAAAAATCGTCATACACACTTTTAGCACCTATAAAACCAGTGGCAACAGGTACTGATAGCCATATTGGTGCAGTTTCCGCATGCACCCAGCCCATGGAGCTTTGAAGTTGCCAATTTCTTACTCTTTTGGAGCAGCGAATCGAACCGCCGTACGTCCCATCGTGGAAATGCAGGTCTACAGAACGGTCCTTCCAGGGTACAATCAACCGGTGACGTAGGGTGCCTTCATTTGAGGCTACACATTGGTACCGTAAAAATTCCCCTTGCCAATTTCCTTTAAACCGATCCTCAAACAACTGCAAGTACCACTGGCCTCGGGCATCCCGCCAATGCATACTTATCGTAGAATGTATGCGCTCTTCTTTTCGGTGCAGATAGCTTTCAAATAATAAGTCGTCTCGCCACCAATTCCATCCTAGAGCCTGCTCATGTTCAGTGAATTCGCCAAACCAACGATGTGACTTCCATTGCCTTTTAAAATAGGCGGTACCCGAACCATTTACTTGGCCCAGACCTAAAGTGCTTTGGTCTCTAATGTATTCAGCAGCGCCACTTACTCCCGTATCTTCATCAAGACTGATATAAACGCGTCCATTTTTGAATTGACTAGATGCGCCAAATCCATTTCTTTTCGCTCCATATGTGCTGATAGTGCCACGTAACCCATGTGTGAACTGTTCTTGAGTACCACTGGACCCAAAGCCATTGCTGCCGCTTAGCAAGCCTTCTCCAAATAGCAAGGTATGACTACCTATAATCCACTTTGATTTTATTATACCGTTATGTTTTACACCGAAAAAGGCTGTAGCTTTGGATGGGTTGAGTTGTCCGTTTGTTATATGCAACTCTTTTAGCCCACCCCATTCAAAACGACCCCGATTTCCGGTGCACTTTGTCTTCATTCTGAGTCCGTTGCGAAGGCTACCACTAAAAATCAGTTGGCTCTTATTTCTTTTAGGCCTTTCGCGTGAGAAGGGCAATTTTTCCGCTAAATCCCTAATTTCCTGTTTCGTTAATCCTGTTAATCCAACGAGTTCGATGGGGTCAATAATGTGACCCATGTATTCCCTATATTCAACAATAGCGTACACCGATTCCTTACTCAATCCAAACCACTGCCACAGCCATTCCGGTGGACAATTATTTACGGTCAATGTATCTAGAACAGTGGTTCTTGCTGGCGTCCATTCTTCTAAAAAGGACTGGCCACAGAGTATGTTACAACAGAACAGATACCACCACCACTTCACGGTACATAGTTTAATGTCGAACTTCCCAGTAGCTGTGTATTCCCTATTAGGACACTAACAGTATAACGGTCTTTCATCCAGTGGAAGCCCATTGCGCTATAGGCACCTTGTTGCACCCAAAACACGCCAACCTGCTTGTGTATATAACTGACCTGAGCGTAAAGCGCAGTTGGGAGATTATCGTCTAGGCACCACCCAACGGCAACGGACCATTCTTTGGATATAAAATAAAACTGTTCTGCGCGGGCAATGAATTGCCCGCGGTCGTAACCGGAGGTCACTCGTAAAACACTTTGCGCATCGGGTACATAGGAAACGACCGTATGGACAACGGGATCAAAGTATGAGCTTAGGTTTTTAAGTGATGTATATCTACCACCCAAACTGCTTTCAAGCGTAATGTTTTGAGATAGTCTAATAGGTGTGCCTAAGAGCAGACTATATTGCGTGTAGGCATCTAAATGGGCGATTTCAATAATCGCTTTACCCTTGTCGTGAAAGATTCCTGCGGTTGTGCCGTGTTGCGGAAGCCCGAAACTGCGCATAGCCACATGCGTTTGAGCTTCACACGGCCAAAACTGGATCGGCGTATAGATGAGATAGTAGTAAAGGGCAATGTTCGTAAGCATCGTAGGGTACATTTCCCATTAAGATGCTTCTGCGGGTGGCTTAAATCAAATTTTGTCGGAAACTAAAAGTTGCGAACGATTTAATAGTAATTGTCCAATTTCAATCTAAAAATCAACGGCGAATATTCAGGAACCGTACTTGCACCTTTTTCCCCGTAACCTAGGGTTGATGGAAAAACTACAACAGCTGTTCCGCCCTCTCCCGCAATCTGAAGTCCTTGCTGAAATCCTTGAACTAACATTGGCATGGATACATGGCTCGATGCGTACCAACCGTTTGAAAATATCGTGCTATCGAGCAGATATCCAACGTGTTTGAAACTAACTTCATTCGTACTATCTGGTATACGATTCACATTTCCGGAGTCAAGAACATGATAAAACAATCCCGAAGGCGTCTCTGTAAAATCAAGTCCGGTTGTCGCTATATAATTTTCGATTTCTGCAATCTCGCGATTTAATCGTGCCTCGTCAGTGGTGCAAGCCACAAACAGAACCAGCATAAGTAAGAAGGGTATGGTTTTTTTCATTCTCCAAAAGTAATGTAGTTTTTCGTGAATACCATTCCATCTCCTTTCGCTAACATTGTGTAATGAAAGGATTCTTTTTTTCAATAAGCTTTTTATTCGCAGTTTCTTCAAATGCCCAGATCCTGCAGCGTTCTCAAGGATTCCCTGCAGATCCAGTTACTGCACTTTCTTGGTGCGAGGACACCTTGTATATTGGTACGCAGGGTTCCGGTGTCTTCGTATTGGTGGAGCAGCGTATTCTACCTTCTAAACGCTTTAATGAATTTTCGAGATCTATCATTTACGATTTCGAAAATTGCGAACCCGTTACTCGTGGTTCATTACAAGCCTATCCTATAATAGCTTCTTCACCGGATGGAACTACCTATACTGCTGAAGATGGATTTTTGCGTATTCAGTTTACCGACGAAGGATCTCGAATGGATGAACGGCCGTCAGGAATCTGGCATTTCCCCGATCTCCAAATGGCTCCCTACGAGACCGGCCTCACTTTTATTCGCAATGGATCTGAGCTCAGTGCTTATGCGCAAAATGATTTGATAGATGTATTTATTGCAAAAGGGCTGATTTTCGATGTTGCATCGACGCCTTTTGGTCTGCTTTTAAGCACAGAGGCGGGATTGTACCGTTGGGAAAAAGGCTGGCGATTGCGCTACGAAGGCCTACCTATTTTTGCTTTTGATGGTCCAACTGTTCGTACACCACTGGGAGTCATCGCGCTCGAAAAACTATTGGATGGAAACTGGGCGATGGATGATTTTTCCTCCCCTTCAGAGCGCACTCCCGCGCCGGAACCTTATTTCGATGTAGATACGATCGGTAATACGTATTATGGTTTTGGACCTAATGGCCTTGAAGTCTTTGACAGTACTGGAGCTTTATTTAGCATTACTTCTGCTCGAGGGTTACCGGCTATGGGACCAGGCAGTTATGATGTTGCGCTCAATAATGAAAATTTATACGTTGCTACACCAAAGGGATTATGGGTATTCCTGAACGAAGGAAAGCCAAACAACTTACGTGATATAGGGATTCTTTTTTGGCAAAATGGACTGCGAATTGATTCATTTGAAGGTCTAGAGGTGTCACCAACAACCATAGGGTTTACTGTGCAGCAGCGTAAGGTATCCGCCGGTGAAGTATATGGTAGATACCGTCTGAATGCCGGAGCATGGCAATCTTTTTCTGTAGGTGAACGTATTATTCTGGAGCGCCCAGCGCCACAAAATTATAACCTTGAAATTCAAACCAGTACCCGATTAGATTTTGCTCAGGGAATGAATGCTGAATATGCGTTTACAGTGCGCGCACCTTGGTACAAACGTATTTGGCCCTGGGTGGCTATTGTTTTGGGTGTGGCATCCATTTTATTTTGGCGTCAGCGAAAGACTAAAATTCGCTTGCAAGAACGGTTGCAGTTGCAAGAGCGTTTAGCAGATGCGGAATTGGCCAGTAAACGACTGCAAATGAACCCCCATTTTTTATTCAATGCACTTGATGCTATTTCGAATTTCATTTTTAAAAATCAGCCTAAAGATGCAGTGAAATTCATGGGGAAATTGGCAAAAATGATGCGATTGACGCTCGATAGTTCTCGAAGTGAAGCAATGGTATTGGCGGATGAAATAGAACTGATTAACCAATATTTAGACCTGTGTAAGTTGCGATATGGCAACTTCGAAGTACAGTGGAGGATAGATGAAAATCTAGATACGTTTGACCATTACGTTCC
>NYXD01000044.1 GCA_002685435.1 Cryomorphaceae bacterium
ACATATCCTCCAGGTCCAGAACCTATTACAACTACGTCGTAAGAACTCATTGAATTTTGTTTTTAGGAATAACAAAGTTACACACGCGGATTGCTTAGCGTGGTTTTAATCGGAAAAATCTGCTAAAAAGTATTATCAAAACTAACAAGGCAAAAAGTACCACAGCAACTTTGCCTATCCAATTGCCCGTCCTCACATACAAGGTCTTGCTTTCCAGTAGCGGTATATCGCTCACAATGACGCCTTCCGTATCCCAATCCAATCGGCGCAGAATACGACCTTTGTCATCAATAATACTGGAGACGCCTGTATTTGCACTACGCACTACATATTTACCCTGTTCAATGGCGCGTAGACCCGAAAAACGCAGATGCTGCAAGTGTCCTACAGTATTTCCCCACCATCCGTCGTTCGTAATGACTGCGATGAGATTAGCGCCCGAACGGGCATATTCAGTAGCATAATCTGAAAACTCATTCTCCCAGCAGATGACTGGTGCGAGCTTGATACCTGTAGGTTCGTCTTCAAAGACGGTCCGGCGCTGAGAAACACCTAAGGTTCCGGAAGTTCCTCCAAGCTCTATAGCCCAATCACCGAGGTAAGGCTTTAGTAATTGGACAAAAGGCATGGTCTCGCCGCCTACAACTAATTTTCCCTTGTGGTATACTGCTGTTTCCGCCGCGCTGTTTCGAAACAGGGCGGTATTGTAGAGTGTATAATATTTATCCCCGTACGGACGATTAAAAGCATTCGGCGTTTGTTGAAAGTCGTAGGTGGTTGCGCCAAAGATTGCGGACTTACCGTACGTATCTAGCAATGCATGAAGTAACCTATCATTGGGACGGTTGCCGTAGCTGCTTTCCGCTCTTGCCTCCGGCAGGAATGTTTCTGGTAGAACGATCAAATCTACTTGCTTTTCTCCTAGCTGGGTTTGAAGTAATCGATCCACTTTTTGAATTTGAACCGCTTCAGGTACATCCCATTTCTCTGTATATGCATCGATATTAGGCTGAATGACAGCAACCTGAATTCGTTTTGCATCTTCATTCTGAGGTACGTACCAAAGCACAAAACTCAACAATACCGGTGCAATAAACAGCCAAAGCGCTCTTTTGGAAGTTGTTCCGCGCATGTGAAGCGTATAGGCGACTAGCAGTACCCATAAAGTTCCACCAGTAGTACCCAAGAATTGGTACCATTGCACCAGGTAGGGCATGGCATTAAATGTATTGCCTAGGTGCAGCCAAGGAAAAGCTAAGCCCCAATATTCATGCAATTGCTCAAAAGATATCCAACAGGCGAGCAACGGCAAAACGTGCAGCCATCGTTGCGATCGAAAGGACGGAAATCGCCAGAGTAATTCTTCCGCGCGCACACTGAGCCACAAAGCAAACGCCATGAGAGCACCATTAATACCTACCGTTGCAATGACCCCTAACGGATGTGCATTTGCAATCCAGTACGTTGTGGCTGCATTCCATAGCGCAGTTACTAGATACAGCCGCCAAAACCGTGGTCCCGAGCGCTTTGAAATATCCAAAAGCAACACAAAGGCGGGTATAATGAGTACTCCAAGGTGCGTAAAAGTCCAAGCCAAAGTGAGCAAGACAAAGGTCAAGGGTATTAAAATTGCAATGGGTGTTTTTTTCGCTGAAGACATAGCGGCAAATTAATGCATCTTTGCACTGCATGAAACACATTCCGAATCTTTTAACACTAGCCAATGCCATCTGCGGAATGATGGCCATCTATTTTATCGTCAATTCGAGCTCAACAGGTCTCGTTATCGCATTACTTTCAGCAGCGACCTTTGACGCGCTAGACGGATGGGCTGCACGAAAAGTAGGTGCTTCCTCTGCATTAGGGAAACAACTAGATTCTCTAGCAGACGCCATTTCCTTTGGCGCAGTGTCCGGCTTTATTTGGAGCTCTATTTTAGCCGATTACGCGCGCATGCCACAACCTTGGGCAATGCTTCTCGGTGCCACGGTTACTGCATCGAGCATTTACCGCCTGGGCATTTTTAACCTCAAAGAAGAGGGCGATAAGGATTTCACAGGAATGCCTACACCAGCAAATGCATTATTCGCCTTGGGCCTCTGGAGTTGGATGGGTCAATGGGAAAATTGGGAATGGATCATGGCGTTCAAAGACACTACCTTATTGCTCTGGCATCTTGGCTTAGTGGCATTAGCGTTATATGCTGTCTTCTGGCAAAATGCAAGATTCAAAGTCCTCAGCCTAAAAGGTGGGGGAACAAAACGGCGGAAATGGGGCCAATACATTCTTGTTGGAATGTTCGTAATAATGATTCCTTTTTTTGGCGCATTGACCTTGTCAATTATCGTATTTTTGCTACCAATTATTAGCGCTTTCGCCTTAAAGAACAGCGCGCAACACCATTAAATAACCAGAAATGAAATTCACTGCTGAAATCAATGTCATGCCTCAAAAGGCGCTTTTGGATCCTCAAGGAAAAACGGTAAGTGCAAATCTTAAAAATATAGGTCTGGATGCGTTAAGTAACGTTCGCATAGGCAAACACTTCACTTTAGATGTTGAAGCTACTGACCAAAGTGCGGCCGAAGTATTGGTCAAAGAAGCTTGTGAAAAGCTCTTGATAAATCCGGTAATGGAGGCCTTCGAATTCGAAGTCAAAAGCGCTTAAACGCAGTCGCATTTTAGCGCACTCTTGTATGAATTTTACTGCACACCTGCACCTCAGCCCTTCTATAGCTGAAGTGCGGGTGTTCAATTTTTCAGGAGATGGCTTTAAAGGCAGTTCCTGGCGAATAGCCGCCACACCTGCACAAAGATTAGGCATCGATCTCCACCGCTTTATTGACGACTACACCGACCAACATCCCCTTACCAAAGCAGCAAAAGCACATATTCGACCATTTACGGGCAAATATTCAGCGGTGGCTCTTGACCTGCTCGGGGATTATTTCCTCCAGCGGAATTGGGATCAGTTCAAGCTGCTTCAAGATTCGTCCCAGCATCAAAGTCTCAGAGCTTTTATAACATCCGCAGAATCAGATATTTCAAATCACAGAACACTCCTTAAAGGAAGAGCTGCTGCAATGGCCCCTCATTTGCTCGAGCACCATTGGCTAAACAGCTACCGCGAAATAAGCGGCTTACTGGACGCGGCACGCGGTATAGCACACAGGCATCCCGGGGGCGCGCCGTTAGTTCATTTTTTTGAAGGGCCCGTTCACGACTGTTTAGCCGAATTGGAGCAATGGTTTTCAACCCTCTACCCCCTTCTAATGCGGGCTTGCCAGGACTTTGTTCACAACCATGGTGATTGGGAAGAACTTTCAAAAGCATAGAATCGGTTTAAAGTATGCCTATCGTATCTTTGACTAAACTTTACTAAGCATGATTTACATCAAGCGAAAAGAACACTTTTGTGCAGCGCACAAACTTTGGAACAACAAATGGGATGCTGCAACGAACAAACGCATTTTCGGNAAGTGTTCTAATGAGAATTACCACGGTCATAATTTTGAATTGGAGGTTACCGTTCGTGGTGAAATTAATCCAGATACCGGCTTCGTTATGAATTTGTTCGATCTCAAACAGATCGTTCGAGAGCACGTGATTGATNTTGTAGATCACAAGAATCTAAACTTAGATATCGACTTCATGGCAGGCAAGCAGCCTACTGCCGAAATCATTGCCTATGAATTTTGGCAGATTTTAGCCCCTNAAGTTGCGGAATACGGAGCCGAATTGCATAAAATTCAATTGGCCGAAACTCATAATAACATTATAGAATACTACGGAGAATGAAAAAAGCCTATGTATTTCCGGGCCAAGGCGCCCAATACCCTGGAATGGGTANGGATCTTTACGAAAACCACAAAGAAGCTAAAGAGCTCTTTGATACCGCTGACCGTGTGCTAGGATTTGACTTGAGTAAAATCATGTTCGAAGGGGATGCCGATGAACTCAAGCAAACTAAGGTGACCCAACCTGCTATTTTCACGATGAGCGTGATTATGGCCAAACTGTTGGGTAACGACTTCCAACCTAATATGGTTGCAGGTCATAGCCTCGGGGAATTTTCAGCATTGTGTTCGGCAGGCGCCTTAAGTTTTACAGATGCACTTACATTAGTAAGTAAGCGNGCTATGGCCATGCAGAANGCGTGTGAAGCGAAACCCTCGACCATGGCAGCAATTCTAGGCTTGAGTGATGAAGCAGTTGAAGACATTTGTAATGGTATCGACGGTATAGTTGTCGCTGCAAATTATAATTGTCCTGGCCAATTAGTGATTTCAGGAGAATTCAACGCCATTGAAATGGCATGCGCTAAAGCAACTGAAGCGGGTGCAAGACGTGCACTTGTGCTGCCCGTGGGCGGTGCTTTTCACAGTCCATTAATGGAACCCGCTCGTGCGGAACTGGCTGCTGCCATTGAAGCAACCGAATTTAACACCCCGGTCTGTCCCGTTTACCAGAATAGCGTTGCAAAGGCAGTACAAAACCCAGTCGAGATAAAAAAGAATTTGATCGATCAGTTAACTGCTCCGGTACGATGGACACAAAGCATTNNGGAAATGATGACNGATGGCGCNANCGANTTCGTTGAATGNGGACCNGGNAAAACNCTTCAGGGNCTNATTANAAAAATTGACCGCGCGAACAATGTGAGCGGAATTTCCTTTGAATAGAGGATGAAAGAAGTTACCTGGAAAAGCCCGTCAAATATTGCCCTAGTGAAGTACTGGGGGAAATACCCTGTCCAATTACCCGCTAACCCGTCAATCAGCTTCACGCTGAGCGCAGCGGCGACGACAACCACACTTAAGTACAAACAAGGTACGGGACAAGTAGTGGTTTTTCTCGAGGGTGAAGAAGCGCCGAGTTTTCTTCCTAAAATCCANACNTTTTTAGAGCGTACTCANGANTTATTTCCATTTACCCGTGAATGGGATTTTGAGGTACATACNTCTAACAGCTTTCCCCACAGTTCCGGAATCGCTTCGAGCGCGTCAGGCATGAGTGCCTTATCACTTTGTTTGATGAGTGTAAAAGAGGCGTTAGGGATCACCATCACTGACTTCTTTGAAGAGGCCAGTGAAGCAGCTCGACTGGGCTCTGGAAGCGGATCAAGATCCCTCTATGGCCCCATGGCAGCTTGGGGAACACATGAGAACACACCTGGAAGTAACGATCGATTTGCTGTTGCTTACGACCATATTGACCCCATATTTAAATCGTTTCAAGACACTATTTTACTGGTGGACAAGGGAACGAAAAAAGTAAGCTCGACGGTGGGTCACCAGCTCATGGAGGGTCACCCCTATGCAGCGGCAAGATTTCAGCAAGCACACACCAACCAGACAGCACTGTTAACAGCTTTACGTGAAGGCGACTTAGAGGCATTCGGCGCACTCGTAGAAAGTGAAGCGCTTACCTTGCACGCCATGATGATGGCATCTAGACCCTATTTCATCCTGATGCATCCGAACACCTTAAAGGTGATTGAAGCAGTATGGGCTTTTCGAAAGGAAACCGGCACGCCGCTGTACTTCACTTTAGACGCAGGAGCCAACGTTCACCTGTTGTACCCCGCATCACATAAAGACGTAACTTTGTCGTTCATAGAAGAACACCTGAAAACATTTTGTAAGGACGGGAGTTATCTATGTGACGCCGTAGGCGCCGGCCCAGAAAAAATAGGTTAATGGAACATAAAAATCCACTCTTCTACGGAAAAGTACTACTCTTCGGAGAATATGGTATCATAAAAGATAGCATGGGTCTTTCTATTCCACATACCTACTACAAAGGCGCCTTTCAGTTCAATACTACTCCCAACGCGGAGCAATCAAAAAGCAACGAACACCTTCAAGCGTATTTAGCGTACTTAAAAAGCCCTGAAGCCCCGTGTCGGTTCGATTTTGCTGCTTTTGAGAACGACCTGTCGAACGGGTTATTCTTTGACTCGAGCATCCCTCAAGGCTTTGGAGTTGGTTCTTCTGGCGCTCTAGTCGCAGCCATTTACGACCGTTACTGTCAAGATAAAATTCCTGCCAGTCCAGAGCAACCTTCAGATATCAAGGCATTGAAGCAATTGTTCAGCTGGATGGAGAGCTATTTCCACGGTAAAAGCAGCGGCATCGACCCAACCATCTGTTATTTAGGACTGCCCTTATTGATTCAAAGTAAAGATGAATTGGGTACTGTAAGCCTACCTGTGAATGCAGGAAAAGGAGCTGTATTTCTTTTAAATAGCGGTGCTCCGGGAGAAACACAGCCAATGGTTGCCATCTTCATGGAGAAACTCAAAGAAGAAGGCTTCCGTAAAATGCTGAAAAATCAATTTGTAAAATACAACGACGCGTGTATACAAGCGTTTGTCAAGGGAGATCGTGGACCATTGTTTACAAATCTCAAGAAGCTCAGCGCCTTAGTTTTAGATAATTTCGATCCAATGATACCNAACGGTTTTCACAAACTTTGGAAAGAAGGTCTAGAAACCGAAGATTACTTTTTAAAGCTCTGCGGCTCTGGCGGTGGAGGTTTTGTCATGGGATTCACTCGTGATTACGAAAGCATTAAAGATAAATTCCAGGGTTATGCCCCTGAAGTGGTTTACCGCTTTTGAAACCCATGAGTAAAAGACGCTTAAATGCGTTAAAAGTATTGGCTCTTCTGAGTCAGATTCGTTGGTACAATATTCTATTACTTCTTCTAGGACAATATTTAGCAGCACTTTTTGTGTTTGCAGATAAATATGCGCGAGTTCCCCTCTTAACAGATGCTGGAACGCACCTCAGCATTTGGGCATCCACTTTTTTATTGGCCAGTGGATTCCTAATTAATACGTTTTATGACCTTGAAGCAGATAGCATCAATAGACCACGGCAAACTTCTTTTGAACGATTGGTTCGGAAAGGTACGTCACTTCGTGTGGCTGGGATTTTACTGTTNTCAGGGTTGCTTATGGCATTTTCCGTGAGCTGGCGCGCTTTAGGCTACTACGGCATCTATGCTTTTTTATTGTGGCTGTATTCCCATCGACTTAGGAATATTCCTTTTGTCGGACATGCTAGTGCTGCCATCCTAGGTCTAATGCCATTTTTCGGCATCAGCGTCTACCACGATTTTATCAGTCTACCTACCCTAGCGTATGGTATGCTGCTGGGACTGGCGTTGTTTTCGCGAGAATTGGTCAAGGATTTACTNGGGTTCAAAGGCGATATTATAGCGGGCAAGGTGAATGTTGCGGCAGTTTACGGTACCCGTAAAGTCCAATTGGTTCTTGTTATTAACACCATACTTGCTTGGATTCCTGCCTATTTTACGCAGCCACTCTTCAATGAGTATGCCTCTTACGGTATAGTGACCTTATTATTCTTGTTGACCGTATCGAATCTAATTACCTTACGTTCCGTCAATGTACGCAATCTGAGATGGGCGCATTTGGGATATAAATTAGTGCTGGTCATTGGTGTTTTGACCATTCCTTTTTTGTAATTATCGAATGATGTTGAGAATACCTTCTTTGATTGAAATTTCATCAAATGGGAGGTCTACCATCAACCTCCAGCTGTAAGCGCCCATCGGCAAGGGCTTTCCTTTGTAAGTTCCATCCCAGCAATCGGTTTCGTCTTGACTAGAATATACGACATTGCCCCAACGGTTGAAAATCTCGAATTGAATACCCTCAAAACCTACTCCTTGTATTGAAAAACAGTCGTTTATACCGTCGTTGTTGGGAGAAAACGCAGTTGGTATATAGAGGTAGAAATCCGTTTCTACCGCAACCAGTAAAGTAATACTATCAAAACATCCAAAATCACTCGTGACGACTTGGGTCACTTCGTAGTCACCAGGGCGTGCAAAATCGTATTCAAATTCTTCTCCTGTAATTACCGTAGAATCCAAATACCATGTCCAACTCACTTCATTCTGTGCTTTTTCACTGAAGGCAACGCGAAGCGGAACATAAGGATCATTCAGGTACTGAAAACCTGCAGAAGGCTTAGGCATATTAATGGCCAGAGCACTATCAATGAGTAGAACATCACAACCATCGGATACGCTAAAGGGTACAAAGGTGGTGTCATTCCATGGCAGAATTACACGTGGATTGGTTTGGGTTAAGTTATCGAGCCAATAAAAGGTGAGTGGGTTCTCACCACCTAGATAAACCGGGGCTAGGTATGCGCTGTCGCCAGGGCATACACGAATTGTATCACGCTCATACCCCATGGGTTCATAAGGCTTTAAATAAAGCTCTTCTGTAAATTCTACTGTATCACCGCATTCGTCGAACAAAACATATGTGAATGAAGTATCTCCGTCTACCTGAAAATAGCGTGAGGGAAGGTATGTACTGTCCGCCAGCCAAAAGCCATCGAACAAACCCTCAAAGTCCGTTGCTACTACAGAAAGCTCCACACTATCTCCTGGGCAATTCACGGTGTCCGAAGTCGCATTTAACGTCAATGTACCTTCTAAAGAATCTTTATCCCGTATG
>NYXD01000045.1 GCA_002685435.1 Cryomorphaceae bacterium
AAACTAGCATGTATAATCGTCTCCTCTTTTGTGGTGTATGCGTTGAGCTCTCCACCCACATCGTCTAATCGCGAAAGAATATGATAGGCTTTACGTTTTGAGGTGCCTTTGAAAAGATTGTGCTCGAGGAAATGTGCCAAACCTTGTTGGTGGTCCAATTCATCTCTAGCCCCAGCACGAATGGCAACCACTACGTGTGCAACGCTACTGCGTTGTGCTTGAAACGCGCACTGAAGACCGTTCTCAAGTGTGAAAATGCGTTGTTTTGTCGTCATTATTTGTCGTCGATCACTTCAAGAATGGTTCTGAAGGCCAGTGCATGTGTTCCCCAAGCATTTTCGGATTTCTTACGTAGTTCAGGTCCGTACATCTGCATGTATAGCTTAATACTTTCAAGATCCGCAGCACGGTACTGAATGCTGTAGCTCGGATTGTCCTGTTCCTGTTCAGGAAAGACTTGTGTAAAAAGAAAACTTCTAAACATTCCCGTGTCCATGACTTCGGGGATGTGTTCCTTTACCATCCACTGCTTCCATTTTTCTTCGATAGAAGTATCGACTACAACGGTAACGTTATAAATGTGTTGACTCATAATGCTAATGTACGATACATGGTTCTAGCTTGGTCAAAATATAATCCAGCAGGGTAGTTTAATAAATAATCCTCTAAGGCGGATTGAGCCTCTGTTTCCTTTAGTTCGAAACGACACTTTGCGATATAGAAGATTGCATCTTCTTTCCACATACCCTCGCCAGCGGCTTGTTGGACGAGCGCGAATTCAGCAAGCGCCATTTTCCATTGTGCCGATTCGACGTAAAGCTTACCAAGCTTGAAGCACACATCGTCGTAAAGTTCATGTACAATCAATGTATTTTTCAATGCCTTGTAATTTGCAATTGCTTTGGTTGTTTTGCCTTGAGCTTCGAGTAGCATAGGAATACGAATAAGCCCGAGCCCTTCCATCAATGTGTCTTCGACGGAATTGGCACTAATCATCAATGCGTTTTCTAAGGCATCGTTTGCAATGGATTTACTAGTACTTTGTAAAAGAACTTCTAATTGGGTTTTTGCCCAAGGAATATCGCCGCCATAAAAAGCGCACGTTGCTTTTTTCAGTCGTGCAATATCCCCTTGATCCGAATCCTCGAGCAACGCTTCGGCGCGTGCAAACTCCATGAGGGCGTCATCAAAGTATCCAAATCTGAGATTAGCCTCGCCTTGACTAAGATGGGTTAACCCTCGTTGAAATTTTCTCGGGTAGCGCTCGCGCAATTGCTCTAAAGTGGATTCATACGAAAATAACTGTTGAAGGCTATCTCCAATAGCGGTACTGTTTTCGAAGAGGAAGGTTGCACGGAAGCGTTCCCATTCGAAACAGGCACTGCAAGCACCTATGGGATATTCATCAGAAAGCTTAAAAATAGCCGCGCGATTATTCGTTTTTTCATGACATTTTCCTAACTCAAGGAGGACACTGTTCGTCCCGCGTTGTTGGGATAAAGCCGTCTTTTGAGTCAACAAGAAATTGCCAATTTCCTCAGCGACGTCATCCGCATTTGCCTCACGAGCCTCTCGTAAAACTTGTAAAAAGGGCTGAATGGATGCGCTACCGTCAAACCTAGAGCGCATAAAAGTAAACGCGCGATCGAAGCTTCCTTCCTGCCGCAGAACAAACAGCAAGAGTTGCTCCACTAAAGGGTCCGAAGAGTTTTTGATAGCATCGTATAAGACTTTCTTTACAGCGGTATTATGTATGTCTTTAGGGTCGTCGCTTAGATTGTTTGCAATCCGAACTTTAATACTATTTAAGTAGCCACCGTTTTGTTGCACCGCTAGGAGATAAGCCTCGTATTGAGCGTTGTATTGTCCCAGTTGTGCGTGCAATTGCCCTCTTTCAAAGGCGGTACGTACATTCG
This sequence comes from Cryomorphaceae bacterium, assembly GCA_002685435.1. Next base: position 1,917 of record NYXD01000045.1, read on the forward strand.
GCTGGGCAGCTTCTGCGATTTGATACAGCCCAATAGCCTCCTCGATATAGTTGTATTTTACCAGTTGCTGGGCACTCGCTCGTACAGAGAAAGGATTGCTACGGGTTAGATTTTCGAGCACGCTAAAATCTGGGCCACGTCTCCCGAGGGTTCGGCTGAAGTGCCAGTAGTCTGCATAATAAGCGGGTTTGGATTGCCCATAGATTTTGCTTTGTTTTCGAGCCAGTTTAAATACTTTACCCGTATCTGCGAGTATGAGATAAGCTTCTATGAGTTTTTCGTAGGCAGGCCCTACTGGATTTTCCGAGTGCATTTTTTCGAAACAAACGGCAGCAGCATCGAATTTGCGTTTGATCATCAAGCTATCGCAGACTCTCAGATCGTTTTGCCCCAGACTCAGAAGGGGAATGAGAAAAATAAAAAGTAGTCTAACGAATCGCATCAGGCTCCAAGATAAAGCCTTTTAAGGAGTCCAATTTTAGCACCAAGGCATCGTATTCTCTGAGGCAGCTGAAACAACCACCATAGCTTTTATTCATTGTTCGGTCAAGATCGCGTAGCAGCATCGCCTCCTGGTTATAGTACCCAATAGCTGTAGTGCTATCAACGTGGCCTTTGAGCACATCGTGCCTTAAATTTGATAGACGAACTCTGTTTTTTTCGGGATTTAAATCTTTCGATGTTCGAACGCGATTTAAATATTTAGCGCAGTTTTTCATGGACTCAAGCGGTCCTGTATACACGGACTTTGGTACGTTAAGACGTGCCATTTCATCCAATTGTTCTAAGAAGAAAATTTGATGTGCTCCAAAAACATCCGCAGCAGCAGCTACCTGTTCCGCGTCGGTACTAGATATGACTTGTTCGTGGCTTTTGGCTAAAACTATCATAGAATCTAATCGGCTCCCCATCTCGATTCGCCATGGCTCTTTGGTGCAACTCATCGCCAAGAAGCTTATTGTAAAGAACAATAACAGCTTTTGCATGGACTAAGCGATTTTATCGAATCCGGTGTACGAAACCAGCGCTGCAGGAATACGAATACTGTCTTCTTGTTGGTGATTCTCTAAAAGTGCGGCCAATACGCGTGGTAAAGCCATAGCAGATCCATTGAGGGTATGACACAATTGGCTTTTACCATCTTCATCTTTGAAGCGCAATTTTAGACGGTTCGCTTGGAACGTCTCAAAATTTGAGACACTACTCACTTCGAGCCAACGCTCCTGGGCCGCACTGTATACCTCAAAATCGTAGGTGAGGGCGGAGGTGAATCCAGCGTCGCCGCCACAAAGGCGTAAAATTCTGTAAGGCAATTCAAGTTTATCGAGGAGTCCAGCAACATGGGCAACCATCTCATCCAGCAGGGTGTAACTTTGCTCAGGGTGGGTAATGCTAACGATCTCTACTTTATCAAATTGGTGTAAACGGTTCAATCCGCGCACATCCTTTCCATAAGATCCTGCTTCACGTCTAAAACATGGTGTATAGCCGGTACTTTTTATTGGGAACTCTTTCGCGTTTACAATCTCGTCACGGAACATATTCGTCACCGGCACTTCTGCTGTGGGTATGGCGTAGAGGCCGTCTAGTGGCATTTCGTACATCTGTCCTTCCTTATCTGGAAGCTGACCAGTGCCGTATCCAGATGCAGCATTTACGAAGTGTGGCACTTGGTATTCNGTATACCCTGCCGCTCTGTTTTCGTCTAAAAAGAAATTAATCATTGCACGTTGTAGGCGAGCACCATGATTTTTATAGACTGGGAATCCGGCTCCAGTAATTTTCACGCCCAATTCAAAATCGATCAAATCATACTGCTCCGCGAGATCCCAATGAGGTTTGGCACCATCGTGTAAAGTCGGTATTGTTCCAACGCGCTTAACTTCTTCATTATCTTTTTCGTCGCGACCGGCTTTGACGCTTTCATGCGGTACATTCGGCAAGCTTAGAAGAAGATCATGTTCTTCTGTTGCTATCAACTGGACTCGATCGCTGAGGTCTTTAATAGCATCTTTCAGCGCACCGGTTTCTTGCTTTAGTGCATTGGCCTCTTGTGCACGACCACTCTTGAACAATTCCCCTATTTCTTTAGAGATCCCGTTCAATCGGTGCTGATTCTCTTCCATTTCATGACGGATGGCACGACGGTTAGCGTCTAATTCGATCAGTGCATGTACGGTTTTACTTGCATCGATACCGCGTTTTTTAAGACCTTCAATAATGGCCTCCGACTCTTGTCTGATTCGCTGAATTTGCAGCATGATATTTTAAGTTTAGGCATCTACCGCTATTACGCGATCGATTTCCGGTACATATTTTTTTATTGTCGTTTCAATACCTCCTTTAAGTGTAAAGTCACTCACTTTACAGCCCACACAGGCACCGTGAAATTTCACTTTTACCGTGGTTCCTTCCACACCTTCTAAAGAGACNTCTCCACCATCATTGGCGAGAAACGGTCTGACTTCGTCTAAGGCTTTTTCTATGCGTTCGTTTAGGTCACTCACGGTTGCGTATTTATTTTTTAGGTGAACAGCCGGCCATCGTTGTGATCCGAACTATTTCTGTTGGCGGTAAGTTTTCATTGCGCTGTGCTACTTCCGCTACAATATTACGAGCGATTTCTTCAAAAGCCAACGGGATGCTTGTTCCTTCCTGTAAAGCCGCAGGACGTCCCACATCTCCTGCTTCTCTAATGCTTTGAANNAGCGGAAGTTCNCCTAGGAAAGGTACATCTAATTGGCTCGCGAGATCCTGAGCGCCTTCTTTTCCGAACAAATAGTATTTATTCTCAGGCAATTCAGGCGGGGAGAAGTAACTCATGTTTTCGAGAATACCGAGAACAGGAACATTGATTTGATCCATTTTGAACATGGCAACTCCCTTTCTCGCATCTGCGAGGGCCACTTTCTGTGGCGTACTTACTACCACAGCCCCTGTAACCGGCATATTTTGAACCATGCTTAGATGAATATCNCCAGTTCCAGGAGGNAGGTCTATCAATAAAAAGTCCAATTCATTCCAATGCGTATCGTGGATCATTTGAGTCAAGGCTTTCGTGGCCATAGGGCCTCTCCAGACAACGGCTTGATCTGTATTCGCAAAGAACCCNATCGACATGATTTTAATTCCGTAGGCTTCTACAGGTCCCATTTTAGACTTACCGTCCACGTGAACGGTCATCGGTTTCGCATGCTGAACATCGAACATCAATGGAGCTGATGGCCCGTATATGTCTGCATCGATTAGTCCAACCTTAAATCCCATTTGTCGTAAGCTAATCGCTAGATTCGCGGTCACCGTACTCTTTCCAACACCTCCTTTACCAGAGGCTATTGCAATAATGTTCTGTACGCCAGGAATGGGAGCTCCTTTAATGACNTTTGAAGCGGTTTCTTTTGACTTTTCGCTGATACTTATATTTACGACCACCTTCGCCTTTTCAGCGACTTTATCGTGAATGGCCTTCATGATATCTACCTCGAGTTTCTTTTTCGCTTGAAGAGTTGGACTCAGGCTTTCAGCATCCACAATCACCTCATCCCCGAAGATTTGAATATTTCGAACCAAATCTGCTGCGACAATATTGCTTTCTGTACTATTGCCTACACTTTCCAGCGCTTTTAGAATATCTTCTTTTTTCATTGAGGTAAGAATTGAGTTGCAAAAGTAATAACCACTAACTTCACACTACGTTCATTTTTATGGATTCTAACAATACATTGTTGATTACCGGTGCGACTGGCCAATTAGGCGCCTTTCTCCTTGCAGAACTGCTGGGTTGGGGGCAAAGTCCTGCATATTCTGGTACAATTTTATGTGCAAAGCGTCCAACATCATCTTTTAAACAGCTTGAATGCNTGGCTGANTTTTACGGGCAGCCTTCGAAAGCATACCTCCAGCCTCATATTCATTTTGTCGACCTAGATCTGGAATCAGGCGCCGACTCATCAGATAGGCTCGAAGCGTATTGTGTTCAACATCAACTACCAAAGGTGCGGTCCGTAATCCATAGCGCGGCAGTAATTGATATTAATCAGCCGGCGATAGGCGGAAATAAGAATGAACGCATCACGGCAGAGATGCTTCACCTAGCAGAAGCGTTAAGCGTGGAACACTTTACACACATNTCNAGTATNGCNGTAATGGGNGGAAATGCNCCGNTGGGTCAATTAGANNTTTTAGAGCCAAAAGATTTTCAGCCNACCAAGAAAAAGGTAGGACTAGGATCNTATGNGAANAGTAAAATCTATTCNGAACTNCANGTATGGCGNGCGCAGCAGGANGGTTTATCGACNACNGTGNTTCGTCCAGGTGTGATTTTAGGTATAGGACCTTTGTACAGGGCGCCTCAAGAATTGTGGAAGCGTCTATGGAAAGGAACACTGCCCTTTGCTACTGATGGTTGTTCGGGAGTGGTAGATGTTCGCGATGTCGCTGCTATCGTCTGCACGGCACATGAAACTAAGACGGAAGGTCCCGTTGTTGCAGTGGCTGAACATCCTACTTTTTATGAGCTTTTACAATGGATGCAGAAGGGTCTAGGTAAAACACGAAAAATTTGGTTTTTACGAGCTAAACCTTGGTTAAACCGCATGCGAGCCGTTTCTTTTCTGTCCAAAATCCCGTGGGTAGGGAAGTACTTTACTGCCCAAATGCGCATCATGTTGTTTTCAAAGACACAGTACAATGGATCTTCTGGTGAAACTTTTCTCAAAAATGGATATAGAAATATTGAGAATGCCGCAAACGAGCTTGGCAAATTCATGAGAAAGCAAGCATAGAATTAGTCAAAAAAAAAGCCTGCTCAAATGAACAGGCTTTAAAATTCCATAATGGTAGAATTATGCGTTAGGTTCTACGCTAACGTAAGACTTGTTGTCTTTTTTCTTTCTAAAAACAACTTTACCATCAACCAAAGCGAACAACGTGTGGTCTTTACCGACACCTACGTTCTCACCAGGATTGTGTTTTGTACCGCGCTGGCGAACTATAATGTTACCTGCGATCGCGTCCTGACCACCAAAGATTTTGATACCCAATCGTTTGCTTGCTGATTCGCGTCCGTTTTTCGAACTACCGACACCTTTCTTGTGAGCCATATCTTATTTATTTTTCTGCTTTTGCTTCTGTTTTCTTGGGAGCCGCTTTCTTAGGCGCTGCTTTTTTAGCTGCAGGCTTTTTAGCTGCAGGCTTCTTAGCCGCTGCTTTTTTCGGCGCTGCTTCCTTTTCTTCAGTTGCTTTGGCTGCAGCTTTCTTAGCTGGAGCTTTGGCAGTGATTTTGTTAATAGTGATTGAAGTAAAAATTTGACGGTGACCGTTCAATTTCTGGTAACCTTTTCTGCGCTTCTTTTTGAAGATTAGAACTTTATCACCTTTTACTTCGCTGTTTACGGTAGCTTCTACTACTGCTCCGTCTATAACTGGGGCGCCAACTTTAACGTCACCTTTTTCTTCAATGAGAAGGACACGGTCGAATTTAACTTTCTTCCCTGCCTCAACATTCAAGCGGTTTACGTACAAGCGCTGGTCTTTCTCAACTTTATATTGAAGCCCTGCTATCTCTACAATTGCGTACATTATACTTGTTTTTAAGGGGTGCAAATATACAAGAAAGTCGTGATAAACAAAGTGTTAAAATAATCTGATGCGAAAAAATCTATCAGAACTTCATTAGGGCCGCGCAGCTTCACCTCGTATCTTTGGGCGAATATCAGAAAATTAACCTATTTCATGAAACGCCTATTATTATTGGGAGCCCTGTTTTTGGCAGGTGGAGCTCAGGCTCAGAATAACATCTCCTTTGAAGAGTATGACCTGGACAACGGTCTGCATGTTATACTACACGAAGATCACACAACCCCTATCGCAGCAGTAACTGTGCTGTACCACGTTGGTAGTAAAAATGAAAATCCAGAACGTACCGGTTTTGCGCACTTTTTCGAACACCTTCTTTTTGAAGGTTCAGAGAACATCGGGAGAGGTGAGTTTGATAGCTACGTAACAAATGCTGGAGGCGCACTGAACGCGAACACATCGCAAGACAGAACATTCTATTATGAACTGCTTCCATCCAATCAAATGGAATTGGGATTGTGGTTAGAAAGTGAGCGTATGTTGCACGCGAATATTCAACAGATCGGGGTAGAAACCCAGCGCGAAGTTGTTAAAGAAGAGAAACGTCAGCGTGTAGATAATCAGCCCTACGGTTCATGGCTTGAAAACATGATGAAAAACATGTACACGGAACATCCTTACAATTGGGTGCCTATTGGTTCTATGGATCATTTGAATGCTGCCCAATTGGACGAATTCATGAACTTCTACAAGAAATTCTACATTCCAAACAACGCAACGTTAAGTATTGCTGGAGATATCGATGTGGCAGAGACTAAGGAATTAGTTGAAGCTTATTTTGGAACCATTCCAGCAGGAACTCCAGTAGTTCAACCAACGGTAGAGGAGCCTGCATTAGGTGGTGAGAAATCACTGACGGTCTACGATAACATTCAATTACCGGCAGTAATGATGGGGTATAGAATGCCTCCGCAGACTTCTGACGACGCTTATGCGTTACAAATGGCATCAACAGTGCTTAGCGGCGGTCCATCTTCTAGGATGTACAAGCGTTTGGTAGACCAAGACCAAACTGCANTGCAGGTATTTGCCTTTCCATTTACCTTAGAGCAAGGAGGTGCGTTTATCACATTCTCATTGGCCAACGCGGGCAAGGGGATCGATGATATGACCCCAGCACTGGAGGAAGAGATTGAGAAACTCCAAACAGAATTAATTTCAGAGCGCGAGTTTGAAAAAATTCAGAACCAGATGGAAAGTGGCTTTATTCAGAGCAACTCTACAATGGCAGGGATCGCCGAATCGTTAGCAAATTATCATACGTATTACGGTGATGCGAACCTGATTAACACAGAATTGGTCCGTTACCAAAAGGTGACTAGAGAAGATATTCAGCGCGTGGCACAAAAATACTTAGTTAAGGATAACCGAGTAGTATTGAAATACCTTCCTAAAAGTGAAGAACCACAAGCTACTAACGCACAATAAACCGCTACCATGAGAAAACTATTGTATTCTATTATCGGTCTATTTACTGCAGTGACATTAACTGCTCAGGTAACTATTGACCGCACTACGGCCCCAGAGCCAGCCCCTGCACGTTCCATTGAATTGGGTTCTGCAGCGCAATTCGAATTGAAAAATGGATTGAAAGTGTTTGTGGTAGAAAATCACAAGCTACCGCGTATTTCAATGTCATTAATTCTGGATAGAGATCCTATCGTTGAAGGCGCAAAAGCAGGATACGTAAGTATAGCTGGAGATTTGATTGGTGCTGGAACAACCAGCAGAACAAAAGCAGTATTAGACGAAGAAGTTGATTTTATGGGTGCCAATTTTGGAACCAGCGCTTCTTCTATTCGTGTCGGAGGTTTGAGTAAGTATACAGACCAATTGGTCGATATCCTTTCAGATGTTCTGTTGAACCCTACCTTCCCGCAGGACGAATTTGATAAACTTAAGGCACAAATGCTCTCTGGATTGCAAGCAAATGCAGACGATCCAGATGCTATTTCAGGAAATTTACGTGGTGCGACGCTTTACGGTCTAGAGCACCCTTTCGGTGAGGTAATGACAGAAGCATCAGTAGAGGCCATTACTGTTGAAGATTGCAAGTCTTATTTTGACGCGTACTTCAGGCCCAACATCGCTTACATGGTAATCATCGGTGATATCACAGCAAAAGATGCACAGAAGAAACTGAAAAAGGCGCTGAAGAAGTGGGCACCTGCAGAGGTTCCTNATCACGAATACGCTAAAACTGAAGTACCTACTGCACAACGAGTAGTAATGGTCGATAAGCCTAGTGCGGTGCAATCTGTCGTTTGGCTGGGTAATGTTATTGATTTGCCACACGGGCATGCGGATATTGAGCCGTTGCGTGTTGCTAACCAAATTTTAGGTGGCGGTATGTCGGGACGTTTATTTACGAATCTTCGTGAAGACAAAGCATTCACCTATGGTGCATATTCAAACTTTGGTGTAAGTGAATTAAATGCAACGTTTGGTGCATCTGCGAAAGTGCGCAATGAGGTTACGGATAGTGCGATCACTGAATTTTTAAATGAAATCGGTCGAATGCGTAAAGAGGCTGTCTCTGCAGACGATCTTATTGCGGCAAAGGCTAGTTTAAGTGGTTCTTTCGGTCGATCTCTAGAAAGTCCTGCTTCTGCAGCAAACTTTGCATTGAATATCGCTCGCTATGAACTGCCTGCAGACTATTACAATAACTATTTGGCAAGACTCGATGCGGTCACAGCAGAGGATGTGCTTCGTGTATCGAATCAGTATATGGATGCGGATCATTTGACCATTACCGTAGTCGGTAAGGCGCAAGATGTTGCCGGTAAGCTGTCCGCTTTTGGCGCTGTCGAGTATTTCGATGCAAATGGCGCGAGCACTGATGCACCAACCTTTCTATTTACACCGGAAGGTGTAACAAAGGAAACCGTTGTAAGTGCCTTTTTTAATGCGATTGGTGGCGCTGAAGCGTTTCAGAACATCAAAGAATTGGAACAAGAGATGAGTCTTGTAGCACCAGGGATGCCGGGGGCTGTAAGCATGTACTCCAAGAAAATCGTACCGAGCTATTATGTTACCGAGCAAAGTATGCAGGGCATGACGTTGATGAAGGTCGAATACAAGGATGGCGAAGCAAACAGTAGCGGTATGCGCGGTAATGCCACACTTGAAGGTGATGAATTGGCTTCCACAGCTGAAGAAGCGAAGTATGTGATAAGTGAGTTAGCGTGGTTAGACGATATGAGTACGATCACCTTTGATGGTCAGACATTAATGGCCGGTAAAGATGTTTATCAAATTACTGATGGCGATGCCGTGCATTACTTTGATGTTGCGACCGGTTTATTGCACATGAGCACCGAGACGACTGAAGGGCCAGAAGGCGATGTTACTGTGACAACAGTTTATGATTCATGGCAGGAAGTGAACGGATTGACCTTTGTGAAATCTATCTCACAAAGCGCCGGTCCGCAATCTTTTAAAGTTACTGTGGATAAGGTCACTTGGAAATAAGCAATCGCTTCCATTGAAATTTTGAAATCCCTGCGGCGTTTGTCGCGGGGATTTTTAATTACGTCTGTTGACTAAATAAATACCGGTAATGATAACGCCTAGCCCCAAAAGGTGATTCCATAAAATATGCTCACCGTCCCAGATGCCCCAGAGAATCGCTACCACAGGTATAGCGTAGGTCACGGATGAAGAAAATAAAGCTGTAGTTATTTGAATGAGCCGATTGAAAATAATGACGGCAATACCACTCCCGAGGATACCTAAAACGGCGATATAACCGAAATTTGTCCAGGCGTTAGGATCGGTTTTAAAGACCTCTGTAACACCACTAAGAAGGCTAAAGGCGATGGTAAAAGGCGCCGCAGTAGCTAGACTCAGCGTTGTGATTGTGAGGGCCTTGAGGTGCGGTAAATTCGTCTTTAAAGTGTTCACGCTAGTTCCATACATCATGGTCGCAAGTACTCCGAAGAATCCATAGCCCAATTCTCCTTCGATGGCGAAACCACCATTTAATAGCTCCTGAAAAGGCAAGATCAGCAATACGGCACCCAAAAGACCAACAGCAACACCTTGCCATTGTGTACCGGTGGCTTTTTGTCCGAAAAACCATCCGCCAATCAATACCGTAAACAATGGGACCAGCGAGTTGATAATTCCTACAACACCACTGTCCAAATGATTCACCGCTAAAGGAAATAAAACATAGGGAATTGCATTGCCTAAAAACCCTACAATAGCCAATGAAACCAAATCTTTACGGGCGAATAGCTTGAAATGTCTGAAACCAACAACAGACATAAATAGTGCTGCAATACTCACCCTCAAGGTGCCTACTTGTGTATAGGTAAATGAAGTAAGTCCACGTTTCATCAGAATAAAGCTCGAACCCCATATGAGCGCAAGACTGATAAACATGATCCAGGGTAGCGCTGGATGGTGAGTGGGTTGAGTTTTAGACATGGTGCAAATTTGTGACAAAAGACACCATTGTAAACCAATGCGGACGTAATTTTGTTATAAAGTTTATTGCTATGAAAAATTTAGTCCTCACACTTTCTGTTTTCGCCGTAGTTACGGCCTGCAATGCGCCAGAACCGGAGGTCCTGACACTTCCTACAACAGTAGCTGTAAATGACAGTGTGGTCGCAAATGCCTCAAAGGAGCTTTTTATCTCGGGTATGACTTGCGTTATGGGATGCAAAGGAGCGATTGAAAAAAAGTTAAACGCTACCAACGGCATTTCAGATTTCCATATTGTTTTTGAAGACAGTACAGCGACCGTGCGTTTTGATAGCACCTTAATCACTGTAGATAAAATCATTGCTGAGGTTGCTGATGTAGCAGGTGGTGGGTTTTACACAGCCACTCTTTTAGACATTTAGTACATGGAGCGCAACCCTCTGGTTCGAAGACTAGCCACAGTAAGTTTAGTACTCATCTTTCTCGTCATTATAGCGGGCTCTGTCGTACGCGCGACGGGTTCAGGAATGGGTTGCCCGGATTGGCCACAATGCTTTGGATACACTATTCCTCCAACATCCATTGAGACTTTGACTTGGGGTCCTTCTAAAGGCTTTGAGCAAGGACAAATGATTTTGAAAGACGGTCAATTTTGGGTGGCGCAAGTGGATCTCACAACTGCCGAAGATTTTAATACGATGAATTGGGCTGTTTTTACGAAGCACGACTACAACATCTTTAACCCGGTGCATACCTGGATTGAATATATAAATAGACTTATCGGCGCTTTGAGCGGGCTTCCTGTATTGGCATTAGCCGTTGTAGCAGTGGCCCGGTCAAGAAAAAATTGGGGAAATTCAATTTTGTCTGTGGGCGTACTCTTTTTACTTCTCTTTGAAGCATGGTTAGGTAAACTGGTTGTAGACGGCAACCTCGTACCAAACCAAATTACCATACATATGATGGGTTCGGTTGCCATTGTATTACTTCTATTGGCTTTACGCGCAAGAAATACGAAAGCGCCAGCTCCTTTACCACGCCCAGTCAGAAATGGGCTACTGCTACTGTTAGTATTGATTGTTATACAGATATTCCTAGGCACACAAACTCGAGAGCTTGTAGATGCAGCTTTTGATCATAATGAGTCGGTCTTACGATCTAAC
>NYXD01000046.1 GCA_002685435.1 Cryomorphaceae bacterium
CGAGGTACTAAATCTTACTTCGTACAGACGTACAACATCTCTCGCTTCGGGAGTGCATATTTTGAGAACCACTCTGCCGGCAATTCTTTAGCTGCGTCAAAGGTCGTTACTTTGAAACCTGCCGCAATTAATCGCTCAGGGTAATCTTGACCGTATAAACGAACATGATCGTACTGACGGAAGCGACGCTCGCGCTCCGCCGGATCCTTAATGCTAGGGTCTTCATCCGTTTTAGTGTAATCTGGGTCCAGAGGAACTTGCATGATGGCCAAACCGCCGGGCTTTAAAATACGTCGTAATTCACGCATGGCTTGTTGGTCGTCGTCAACATGTTCCAGGACATGGTTGCAGAAAATGGTATCATAGGTATCGTCTTCTATAGGAATGTGTTGAACGTCAAAACGAAGATCCGCTAGTGGAGAGAATAGGTCCGCCGTGGTGTAGTCCAAATGTTTCATCTTTTTAAAACGACCATAGAAACACTGTTCTGGAGCAATATGTAATAGATTTTGCGGCTCCGTTAAGAAGTTCGTGTAGTCTTTAAGGTAGAGCCACAAGAGGCGATGGCGCTCCAATGAATTGGTTCCAGGGCACAAGGCATTTTCACGCTGGTTAGGACCGTAGCCATAAGGGAAGAACCTACTGTAGCCTCTCCCGTCTATAGGATCGACAAATTTAGAGCCTTTGAAGAGTACGGGTGCAACCCATTGAACCAAATAGCTTAATCGAATAAGAAGGGGACGCGGCACCTTTGCTAATGCCCATTTCATTATGCTAGAAATCATAGTTTCTCGTATTCCGCAGGTTCCATACCTAACGCGTCATAAATGTACTGGAAGGTACTTAGAATTTCAGGCTCACCATTAACGACTGCAACATCGTGCTCAAAGTGTGCACTGTTTTTTCCATCGGCCGTAAGGATGGTCCAGCCATCTTCAAGTTGTTTGATGCGCTGTGTGCCCAGGTTAATCATGGGTTCGATTGCAATGACTAATCCTTCCTGAATTTTCTTACCTCTGCCGCGTTTACCGTAGTTGGGTACTTGCGGTTCTTCGTGCATTTTTACCCCTAAGCCGTGCCCTACGAGTTCACGAACAACTCCATATCCTCGACTTTCAGTGTATTCTTGAATAGCAGCACCTATGTCTCCGATACGATTACCTGCACGTACTTCTCGAATACCGGCATAGAGCGATGCTTTGGTATCTTCTAATAATTGGGCCGTTGCTTCATCAACTTCACCGATAGGAAAAGTATACGCATGGTCACCATAATATCCGTTCATGAATACCCCGCAATCTATACTCATGATATCGCCTTCTTGAAGCGGTGATTTACCCGGTATACCGTGCACAACATGCGCGTTTGGAGACATGCACAGGCTGTTTGGAAAACCATACATTCCTAGAAATCCAGGTTCACCGCCGTGGTCTCGAATGAACTCCTCAGCTTTTTTATCCAATTCTAAAGGGATAGCGCCGGGCACTACTAAAGGTGCAAGCATCCCTAAGGTCTTACTTACCAATTGTGCGCTTTCGCGCATCAATTCTATTTGCTCAGCGCTTTTATATTTTATCATTTCGTCGCTTTCAATAAATTTTCTCCCGTCATTTCTTCCGGTTGCGCTACGCCCATTAGTGCCAATATAGTTGGTGCGATATCGCCTAATTTTCCTTCCTCCAATGCAAAGTTTTGCGACGAAGAACCAACGAGGAAACAGGGGACTACAGTCGTGGTATGCGCCGTATTAGGACTCCCATCTTCGTTCAGCATACAGTCTGCGTTACCGTGGTCAGCAAGAATGATAAACTGGTAGTCTTGTTCCAATCCTGCTTCAACCACAGAATGGAGGCAATGATCTACCGTCTCACACGCTTTAACAGCTGCCTCCATTACACCCGTATGGCCCACCATATCTGGGTTGGCGAAATTCAAGCAAATGAAATCGGTTTTTCCTTCTTTAAGCTTCGGGACGATTGCATCTCTAATGTCTCCTGCACTCATTTCCGGTTGAAGGTCGTATGTTGCCACTTTCGGTGAAGGACAAAGTAAACGTTCCTCACCTTCAAAAGGTTCTTCGCGACCGCCTGAAAAGAAGAACGTTANGTGAGGGTACTTTTCCGTTTCAGCAATNCTGATTTGCGTCTTACCGGCCGTTTCNAAAACTTCACCCAAGGTATTTGAAAGGTTATCCTTTCGAAACACTACTTCAACGCCTTTAAAAGTATCGTCATAGCTGGTCATGGTGACATAATGTAAATTCAATGCACTCATGTTGTGCTCTGGGAAATCACGTTGCGTCAATACTTCAGTGATCTCACGACCACGATCGGTTCGGAAATTAAAGACTAGAACAACATCGTTCTCTTTTATACACGCCAATGGAGTTCCCTCATCGTTGGCCACGAAAATCGGTTCCATGAATTCATCCGTTGTTCCTACCGCGTACTGCGCTTTTACAGCGCCTATGACATCCTGAGTAGCTGTTCCTGTGCCATGCACTAGAAGGTTGTAGGCACGTGCTACTCGCTCCCATCGCTTATCTCGATCCATGGCATAGTAGCGCCCTATAACACTGGCCATGCGACCGGTCGTGGCATCCATGTGATCAATCAAATCCTGTAAGTAACCAACGCCGCCATTGGGATCGGTATCTCTACCATCAGTGAAGGCGTGCACAAAGACATTCTCGAAAGCTTCTGCATACAACCAGCTGCAAAGCGCTTTTGCATGATTGATATGCGCGTGTACACCTCCGTCGCTAAGTAAACCTGTGATATGTATGTTTCCACCTGTGGCTTTAGCATGCGCTAAAGCAGCTTGAAGAGTAGGATCATGGGCGAATTCGCCGTTTTCAGCTGCAAGATTAATTTTTACTAAATCTTGATATACAACACGGCCAGCTCCTAGATTCATATGCCCGACTTCTGAATTCCCCATTTGTCCATCTGGAAGACCGACATCTAGCCCAGAGGTTTTGATCCAAGTTTGAGGGTAATTTGCGTAGAGTGAATCAACGAAAGGAGTATGCGCTTTATCAATGGCACTCACATCTGGATTATCCGGGCGTCCCCAACCGTCTAGAACGATCAATGCTGTCTTTTTCATAGTGTCTTTTGGAGCGACANATNTAGGGATTATTAGGTCAAAAAAAGACCCGCTTTTTGGGCGGGTCCTGAAGTATAAAAGTGGCTCTTGTTATTGCACTGCAATCCAAGCTTTGGATGTNAGTTTTCTTGCTTCTTCAAGAGCAGAAAGTGCATCGTTCAGCTCGTTGTGCATACTCAGTACTACTCTGTANGTGTTTAACTCGCTCACGTTAACAATGCTCGTCGTGGATTCAATAGACTGCGCATAGTTTTCGGCCATCTCTTGGGAGGGAAATGAGCCTATTACTACATGGAATTGTTTGGACTCTGCTGGTGCATTGTTCGTTTCTGTAGTATCCTTNTGGGANTGGGTCTGGCTTGCTTTTAAAGCNTCTAATTCATCTTCGAGGGCNGTTCTTTCAGCGAGGAGTGNCNTCTTTTCTTTTTCGACTTTTGCAATTTTCTCAGTACTAGTCTTTTGACTATCGGCTAGATTCGTTTTTAACTGTTTAGCTGTCGCCTCTGCTTCTGTTAAAGCNTTTGTTANTTTTTTTGATGTTNCATCTAAACGTAAAGCAGTGAAAAATCGAAGTGTAGCATCGTTCGACGTACCCGTTACAACTGCGCCATCAAGATAATCATCAACAAACAATGTATAGCGNGTACCCATAATTAATGTCCCGAAGGGAACAGCGGATGGTAATTCAACTGAAGCACCAATAACAAAATGTTCGCTAAAGCTGAATCTGCCATTNCCCGTTTCTGCAAGTCCTGAACCAATACCTACATCTAAATTGAATTTAGATAGGATAGGCAGTTCCATACCATCAATCAGATTATAATGACCTACACATTCAACAGGTACAATTTTACTTGAAAACGAACCCGGTGTTCCTATTCCAACAACACCTAAAGTGATTTCAGCCGAAAGTTGATGGTCATGNACATAGTGTGCGCCCAAGCGTATTCCACTATTTGCCGCAGGTACACTTAGATTGAGATAATTATATGAAGGAGAAATATCGGTTAAATGTATGCTCTCTTCGATGGAAACTAATGGTGCCCAATTAGACTGGGCGTGTAGAGTTGCTTGAAGCGTTATTGCAACTAGCAATACAAAATACTTTTTCATAAGGCTTGATAGAGGTTTTGAACCATTCAGATATTCAAAAAGGGCCAAATTCAATAGATTCTTTTTTGAATACTATCGAATAGCCTGTTTGAGAATTATTTCGGTTCTCCTATTAATGGCACGCGCATCATCCTCTGAATTAGGTAGTACAGGATAAGTATTGCTCTCTCCTTTTACTTCTAGTCTGCCTTCAGCAATTCCTCGGTCCACAAGCCAATTTTTCACAGCTAATGCTCTTTCGATAGAAAGTTTAAGATTAAACTCTTCAGGTCCTAAATCATCAGTATGACCAATAATGACCGCATTTAAATTATCATTGGTCGATAAAAGATTCAAGAGTGTCGTTAATTCGGGAATATCCATGTTACGAATAACACTTCTGTTAGTCTCAAAATGAACACTTTGAAGAATGTATTCTTTCCGCGGCGTATTACCGGCTTCGACCAGCTTTTCTTCAAGTGAAGCGATAGACTTTTCAAGTTTTGTAACTGTTGAACTATTTTTTTGAGTCATTAGTTCCGCATTCGCTTTAGCTAAAGCCAGTTCAGAATTTAGCTTTGCAGCTTTCTCTTCAGCATCTGCAATTATAGTTTTAGTCTTAGCACTTTGGCCGAGATTAACTCGAGCTGAGGTAAAGAACCGTAGTAGTTGATCATTATTGGTCTCATCAACAGGAGTAGCATCGATGTAGTCATCAATGAAGTAAGTATTGCGTAATCCGAAACTCAATGTGCCTAGGTCATAAAGAGGAATGTCTAGGGAAGCTCCGGCCGCAATATGCTCACTGAAAGAGAAGCGACCGTTAGTATTGTATGTGACACTTCTTGCACGAACAAGTGCCGAACCTACGCCTAAGTCAAGATTAAATTTAAAGGGCGAATCACCTGTAATATGAGGTAAGATGTTATAGTGTCCTACAAATTCTACCGGTACAATTTTAGTAAACCACGAATTAGGCCTCGATGTGCCTACCACTCCTAAGGTAAGTTCAGCAGCTAAATGATGATCCTTCGTATAATGAAATCCTGACCGCATGCCAGAATTCGCAGCGAGTTGTGTAAATGAGAGAAAATGAAATGAGCTTCTTGCGTCTCCTAAAGTTACAGTTTCTTCAACGCTTACTTGGAGTGCCCATTCACTTTGGGCNCTAACAATAGGCTGAAAGCAAAGAAGAAAGAGAACGGTTATTAACTGATTTCTCATAAACGGCTAGTTTATATCATGCTAGCCAAATATATGTCTAATAATATTTAAATATATCAAAAGTNATCATTAATTATGTTTTTTGACTCCGTCGGAGGTTTCCCTTTTCGGAACCAACGCGCGCTATGCGCACCTTTTAATTCCATTGATTTGCCGTTCACCCGAATCCAAGAGCCTTCTCTAAGTCCATATACAGGATGGTCGTTGAAGTGGTGGAATTCCTTTATTCTCNTCTCTCTCGTTTCTCCCATGTGTGTGCTTCCTTCCACTGGATCCANGTANTGTGGATTAATGTTGAAGGGAACCCAGCCCCATGCATCAAAACTTGGNGGGTATACTATAGGCATGTCGTTGGTTGTNCATATACTTAAGCCGGTCATNTTACAGCCTGCGGAGGTCCCCATATAGGGCTTCCCTTCGCGAACTGCTGCGTCTATGGCTTCGAAGTAGCCGCTCTCGTGNAGTGTTTTGGCTAAAACGAAAGTGTTTCCNCCNCCCGTAAAAAAGCCATCGGCCCAAAGGCAACCTTCNTGCGCATCGGCAAACTCATGCGCACCGCGCATTTCGAAACCCCATGAGGTAAAAACTTCTTTAGCCTTCGCTGTATAGGCCTCGTGGGTCATGCCACCCGGTCGGGCGAATGGAATAAAAAGAATTTTAGGTGCCTTCGCAAAGAAATCGGCGCACTCTTCTTTGAGATAACTAAGGTAGGGTTTGCCGTAAACGGTAGAGGTACTTACGATGAGTAGGTTCATTACTGATGTATGCTAAATTCAAAGTCAAGCGGATAAGTCCAAATCGATTTTTTTCCGTCTCGTAATTCGGTCCATATGGGGCGAATGATGCCGCCGTGTGCACTGATGTGATTGTAATCTCCCATAAAAAATTCGTCAGAAGGGTAGAAGGGTGCGTTATTTATTTTTAATTCGCTCCAATGTGCCCCACCGTCTGAGCTTGATGCTAAATAGGTGTTTGTTTCAGTTGGAGCATCGGTTTCGCGGCGGTCATAATATACGGCGAATAGTGCGCCGGTTGTAGGGTCGATAGTAAGCCAAGGAAGGAATTGGTCGCTCTTTCCACCCCCAGAAATACACTGGGGCTCCGACCAGTTTTTGCCGCGATCATCGCTAAAGGCAAAGTAAATTTCACCGCCTAAACTTTTGTCTTGATCGCCCCAGCACACATAAACGCGCCCATAAAATGGACTGTCCTTACAGTGGTCTACAACGGTTACGGGCATACCGTTGCAACGGTCAAATCCCGCGTAACTCTGGGTCCATCCTGCCTCTTGCCGAGCGATGGGGTGGGTTTTCCACACATTCCCTTTCTTAATGCTCATCCATATGCTTTGATCGAGCGCCCAGCCTATATAGACTTCGTTTTTTGTCCCGTACGCAGGCACAGCGCCCTCAGCCGTTCCGTCATCGTCAATACAGTTTCCTAAAAAGGAGGAAATCTCTTCCGGGGTAGACCAGCTTTCGCCCTGATTTCGGCTCTCGCTAAATAAGATGCGTGAGTGGCATTCGGGATCGTCTGTACCATAGCGATCGAATTGAGTCCAGCTCAATGCGATGGCCCCGTTTTTCGGATTTACGGCAGTCCATTCTTTATCATGTTTTTTTCCATTCACTGCAGTAAAACTGCCGTCATTGAAGGTGTCGTTGGGGCCATCTTTTGTCTGGCAGACCATTCGGTCCAGTATCTGATCACTATTCCAATTCGTGCCTTCGGGGTCGCTGAGGTGGAAAAAATAGGTGCGCCCTTTAAAATCGGTCACCAAACACGGATCGCCCCAAACGCCGTAAGGACTTGTAATAGCTTCTTGAGTCCAATGCAATCCACCGTCCGTACTTTGGTAGAAATTATTTAATACCGATGCGGCATAGACATTTTGGGTATTCGTTGGGTCTACAGATATGCTGGGTTCGCAGATGCTCGTTTGGTAGGCGGGACCTTCATGGATAAGCACGGCTTGAGCGAGGCCAACAGTTGGCAGAAATAGCCCGAACAGAAGCACGGTTAGGGTTGAAAAATGCTTTATTTTCACG
>NYXD01000047.1 GCA_002685435.1 Cryomorphaceae bacterium
ACAGCCTCAATATCACCCACCGTTCCACCAATTTCTGTGATGACTATATCGTAATCACCCGTCTCGCCAAGAATTTTTACTCTGTTCTTGATTTCGTCTGTGATGTGAGGTATGACTTGAACCGTCTTTCCCAAATAGTCACCACGACGCTCTTTTTCTATAACACTCTGATAGATTCGTCCAGTAGTAACATTATTCCCCTGTGAAGTAGGGGTTCCTAAAAAACGTTCATAATGTCCAAGGTCTAAATCTGTTTCTGCACCGTCTTCAGTAACGTAACATTCTCCGTGTTCATAGGGGTTCAGTGTACCCGGATCCACGTTGATATACGGGTCTAGCTTCTGAATGGTCACCCGATAACCTCGAGCTTGTAAGAGTTTCGCCAAAGAAGCTGAAATGATCCCTTTTCCCAGAGAAGATGTTACACCACCGGTAACAAAGATGTATTTAGTTCTTGCCATAGTTCATTTGAAACAGGGCAAAAGTACCTCTTTTCTAGCCCAATTAAAAGGAGAAATTGCAGCTAATCGTCGGCATTATCGGCAATTGATTCACACGCTCAGCAGCGACGCGGTCATAATAGAAAATGTTTTCCCGATTATACATGTTTGTAGCCCCCATTGAAGCCTCCATGGTACCGTATTTCCACTCACCAGAATATTTCAAACTAGCGTCTAATCTATGGTATGTGGGCAATCGATTGCTGTTCAACTCACCATAAAGAACCGTAGGATCCCCATTAGCTGTTGTGTAATCAAAATTAATATCCGGATTACCCAATGGGTCCAAAAAGTCAATTCCCGGATAATACCCCTGAGTTGGTGTAAACGGAAAGCCCGTTCCCAAGTTCCAGCGTACACTGATATACCATTGTTCCTTTTTGCCCAACTTTGCATTACCAACGAGATTTAAGTTGTGGCGGCGGTCAAAATTTGGGGCATATACCTGAATACCATCATCGCGTCGCACCTTGCTCCATGCATAAACACCCCAAAAATAATAGCGTCCCTTTTCATATTTCAAGACTGCATCATAACCATAAGCCCAACCGTGCTCTACAATGAAATCCTTACGCAAAATCTCCGGGCGATCGCTGTAAGCAGGAACATCATCATACAGCTTATTGCGATTGACATTCGTGATTTGAGAAAAATCCTTGAGGTATGTTTCTAAATTTATATCCCAATGATCACCTAAGTCATATTCAAATCCGCCGACGACGTGCGTCGCTTTCTGCAACTTCGACGTAATAGGGTTTTGCCTAAAGTTCTCTGGAAGATCTGTGGCGCCCGATAAGAATCCATAAAAGAGATTCACGACATCACGATCAGAATTTGCTGCCACAAGGTTTTGACTGTACAAACCACCAGAGGCTTTAAATCTAAAGTCCTCTGTGATACTGTATTTTATACCAAGCCTCGGCTCAACGCTTAATTCAGATAGTGAACCGTAATAATGCAATCGTAGTCCTGGCTCCACTATCAGTAAAGTTCCTACGTGCCTGTAGTTGAAGTAACCCCCGAGTTCTGTGGTACTTTCTTGTTGATTAAGGTTTAACCCAAGACTATTCGTGAAATTAAAATCCGTGGTATACCCAATCAGATCAATACCATATTTCACCTCATCCGCCTTGCCTATAAAGTACGAAAAGTCCAGTCCGCCATTAAACCCATTGATGGTAGAATTCCTAGGTTGATCTGGATTCTCTGTGCTCTCTATGTAATATTGGCTTTGCGCAAAATCCCCTTGAATTAAGGTCGCAGAGGCAGGTGGTATGACCGTGAAATTCCCCCCATAGCCCCAACTGTTCCACTGTATGCCTTTCGTGGAATCCAGCATAACAGCATCTGAAAAGTTAAATGCCTTTGCGCTTAGCTTCGACCCGTTGTCTGATTGTGAGGTAAATTTCCCGTATATATCGTTAAAGTTGAATGGCAGCCCACCAAACCGGGTTTTTACGTACGGATAAAATATAGGTGCAGCTTGACGCAGGTAACTTGTTTTACCCGAAAGGAAAATACTATTATTTGCCAATCCATTCTTACCCTTTGGTCCTACAGGAGCTTCTAGCAATAGCTTGCTCATGTAAGTTGAAGAATACAATTTTCCTGTAATGTCTTTTCGATTCCCATCTCTTGTTTTCACGTCCATAACAGAAGAGTTACGGGAGCCATACTCCGCACCAAAGCCGGCGGTGTACACCTTTGCGCTTTGAATCACATCAGTATCAAAAACAGAGAAGAATCCTATGCTATGAAAGGGATTATAAACTATCATACCGTCCAGTAACACGAGGTTTTGTATCGGTGCACCGCCACGAATATACAGCTGCCCACCCTGGTCTCCCGTGGTCACTACACCTGGCAAAACTGCAATAGCTTTCATTAAATCTGGGTCCCCGCCTGCAGAAAAGGTTTCAATAGATTTAGGATTCAGTGTTACCACCGCGGTATTCACCTTAACTTTCTTTTCCGCACGTTCAATATTTAAATCAACCGTATTTAGCATCTGGGTAGACTCCGTCAGGTAGACTTTTATAGTGCTCGGTTTATTGCGGAAAATACGAGTTTCGACGGCTTTAGATTCGAATCCCAAAAAACTTACTGTGATTGTTTGAAGTCCAACGGGCACGTTATTCACCTGAAAGTACCCGTCAAAATTAGTGGTGGCCCCGACACTCGTGCCTTCAACAACAATGTTTGCGTAAGGGACCGGTTCCACGCCACCCTCGACATATACGAATCCTCGTAGCATTTGTCCTTGTGCGAATAGAGCGCATTGTATCAACAAAAAGAGGGTGAGAAATCTAGTTTTCATAGTGGGGCAATTGCAGCAAAAATAAGGCCTAAAGTACACAACGAATCAACCATTCCCGTAAATGCTCATATTCCCCTGAAGAAGAACGTATTACCCCTTTACATTTACGATCAAACTCGAGCAATTCTTCGAGCATGTTATGGGCATGAGCAGACGAATAATGTCGTGCTGCTGATGAGAACTGCTTTAAAAAGTACGGATGCACTTTTAGTGCTGTCGCAATCTGTTTTTCGTTTTTACCCTTTAAACTATGGTATTGAATAAGATTATTCACAAAGTTGAATAAGATCCCAGTAATCATTTGAACGGGGTGTTCCTTTGGATTTTTACTAAAAAAATGAACGATTTTGAATGCTTTACCTATATCCCTTGCGGATATCGCTGCAACCAGTTCAAAGTTGTTGTAATCTTTGGAAATACCTATGTGACGCTCGACATCTGCAGCGGTTAAATTCCGTGCATCACCCATGGCTACATCGAGCTTATTCACTTCATTGTGTAACCTACTTAAATCGGTACCAACTTGTTCCGCCATAGCTGCAACAACTGCAGGATTGGTCTTAAAACCTTTCGCCGTTAATCGCTTTTCCAGCCATGGGGTTACCTGATAATCGCGCAGTGCGTCGGACTCGAGAAAAACAGTCTTCGCCTTAATAGCTTTGCCGGCTTTCGATCGCTTGTCTAATTTTTTATGCATGTGTCCGAATGCAAGCACTGTGGTTGGCTGAGGCTGATCAAGATATGAAGCCAAAAGTTCCCAATCGGCCGCCTTAAGATGCTGCGCCTCCTTAACGACGACTACCATGTAATCGCTCATCATTGGAAAACGCTTAGCTTCCTCTAAGATTTGCAACATGTTGGTGTCTTTACCGTAAAGCACACTTTGATTAAAGCTGCGTTCCGCCTCATCTAACACTTCTTTTTCTATCACCTCCAGCAATTGTTGAGCGTAAAAGGATTCCTCACCAGAAAAGAAGTAGACTGGAGCTAGTTTCTTCGCACGCAGATCTCTGACTATACTTTCGTAGCTATACGTTGCCATTAATCATTGTGGTATGGTTCATTATTTAAAATAGTAAAGGCCCGGTAGAGCTGCTCTAAAAATACAACACGAATCAATTGATGCGAGGTGGTCATTTCACTCATGCTCAGCATACCATTGGCGCTTTCATACATCCCACGAGAAAAACCGAAAGCCCCGCCAACTACAAATACCAATCGCTTGGGCCCTCCATTCATCCACTTTTGCAATTGCTGGGCGAAACCCCTAGAATGGTAGCGCTTCCCTTTTTCATCGAGTAAAATGATCCAATCACCGCCTTGAAAGTACTTCTGAAATGCTTGAGATTCTAATTCCTTTACAACCTCAGCACTTCGTTTGCCTCCAGCCTTAACATCCGGCACCACGATAGTCTCATAAGGCGAATAGTGCTTTAAACGACCTTCAAACTGCGCCATTCCGTCGGATAGATAGCGTTCAGAAGTTTTACCAATAACAAGGAATACAATCTTCATGAGCCATACAAAGATGCTAACTTGCAATGAGAAGCACACTTTTAATTGCAATTTTATGCCCCACGCTTCCTGGACACCTGATTTTGAAACCTTAAAGGCCCAATTTGACTTTGCCATTGCCGAAGATATAGGCGATGGAGATCACAGTGCGTTATCTAGCATTCCCGCCGAACAACGTGGTAAAGCCCAGTTGATCATAAAGGAAAGCGGTGTTTTCGCGGGCGGTGCTTTGGCAGCGTATTTGTTCAAATACATTGACGCTACAGCAACAGTAAAGCAATCTATTGAAGACGGTGCACTCGTAGAAAAAGGCACAGTAGCTTTAATCGTTGAAGGGAACACTATCAAACTACTACAGAGTGAACGGCTCGTCTTAAATTACCTTCAACGGCTTTCAGGCATTGCTACAAGAACCTATTCGTATGCTCGTGAAATTGATCATACTAAATGTATTGTGCTGGACACAAGGAAAACTACACCAGGCCTTAGGGTTTTGGAAAAATGGGCGGTTGCCTTAGGGGGCGGAGGAAATCACAGAATGGGTCTTTATGACATGGTAATGCTTAAAGACAATCACATCGATTTTGCTGGGGGTATTTCCGAAGCCGTAGCACGAACAAAAGCATATTTAACAGAAAGTGATCGAACCTTATCCATTGAAGTAGAAACGAGANNCATGCAAGAGGTAGCGGCTGCGATTCAAGCGGGTGTGGACCGAATCATGCTGGATAATTTTAGTGTTTCCGAAACAAAAGAAGCCGTAAAATATATTGCGGGACGAACAGAAGTCGAAAGCAGTGGTGGTATAACTCACGATACCTTAGTACCTTACGCCGAATGCGGTGTTGATTTTATAAGCGTTGGCGCGCTTACACACCACATNAAGGGACTAGACATGAGTTTAAAAGCACTGTAAATGAAGCTCTTAACAACTATAGAACGTAATCTAAGTAAGGTGAAGCCTCCGTTTTTTGACGGTCTCTCGNTATGGGATATTTTAAGCTTTTTTGTTCGGGGTATTTATCAAGGCGCCATTACCTCCCGTGCGGGCTCAGTGAGCTTCAGTTTTTTCTTAGCTCTTTTCCCCGGTATTATTTTCATCTTCACCCTCATCGCCTACTTACCGCTCGATGTTTTTCAGGAAGAACTCTTCGGAGTNTTGAANGATGTNTTNCCNNCAAGCACGCATGAAATGGCCATCGANGCNATAGAAGATGTNCTTACCATAAAGCGNGGTGGACTTTTATCAGTGACCTTCATCGCGGCACTTNTTTTTGCNACNAATGGNACTTTNAGTCTCATTTCNAATCTGGGNATTAGTTACCATAATATCAATGTTAAAAATTTCTGGTCGCAATACTTTTCTGCTTTCCTACTCACCATAGGCCTTACAGTATTAATCATTATCGCCATAGTAGCATTGATTTTCACGCAAGGCTTTACCGGCTGGCTTGTTGAATTAGGGTACCTCGCCGAATATGCCTCTTTTGTAATTTACTGGGGTAGATTACTCGTACTTCTCCTCACTATAGTTCTAGCTATCTCGTTGGTATATAATTACGGACCTGTGCGCTCTAGAAACTGGCGCTTTATTTCAGCGGGGAGCTTATTAGCCACTTTCTTAATTATCATTTCCTCGCAAGGATTCAGTTTCTACGTAGAGAATTTTTCTACCTACAACAAATTCTATGGCTCTATAGGAACGCTATTGATTATGCTGCTTTGGATCTACGTGAATGCTTTTGGCCTTATCATAGGTTTTGAACTCAATGCGAGTATCTCCGGAGCTCAACAACAAAGGCATCAGAATACAGGCGAATAAAAAAAGCCCCGAGAAAACTCTCGAGGCTAATTTGTTTCTCAGAGCTATCGCAACCTTAACGCATTAGGGTAAATTGCTCGTATTTGATGAACTCAATCCCGTCTACGTCGCGATACATGATTTGAGCAATGTACACTCCTTCATAACAGGACTTACCATTAAAAGTCCCATTCCAACCGGTGTTGATGTCTTTACTGTGAAATAAGATATTACCATCTCTATTATAAATCTGCATTTCGAAATACGTGATCGCATTCGCTTTAACGAGGTACACATCATTCTTTGAATCGCCGTTTGGCGTAAATGCAGTAGGTGCGAATACCGCAGCTACATCTCTTGGATCTGGGAGCGTATCGCATTCCGCTAAAGCTATATATACTGTGTCAGTACAGAAATATTTACAATAACCGGCTTCTACAACGACGGTATCATCGCGAGAAAAGCCTTTTTGGTAGATGCTTCCACTTTGAGTGTTTCCAGAGGTGTTTGTCCAGTTGTAGGCAAAATTAAACGTCATTGCCGGCCCGCCCATCGTATTTACAGAAGGGGTTGTGGTACCGTTTGACGCGATTATACCTGCCGCACAATCTTCCCATCCATCTGCATCAGTCAACTCATTGAAGTCAAAATTCGTTGCAAGCGTTGGAAAAGAAGCAGGATTCAAATGTGTACTCATGTAAGTCTGAATATCGCCTGAGGCGCGCTCTTCATTCCAGATACGGAATTCATCCATCTCACCATTTAGATAGGTTGCATTACCTGAACTAGGACTTATTCCATATCCTAATGTAAGATTACCCGTGTGTGATATATCTCCACCTACACCGAAGTTTTTCGAGGTCTCAAATCCACCATCTATGTAGAGTGTCGCTGTTGTTGTACCGCGGTTCCAAGTCACAGCTACGTGGTGCCAATTCCCATCATCAATTTCTGTAATANTACCTGTCATTAATTCGTATGCACCTGCAATATCCCTAGCGGCGAACCCNACATTTCCGGAATTNTCCTTCCAAATAGCCCAGCCTTGACCCGTAGCATTTCTATAAACGGATAGATACTCAAGTCCTGAAGTGGTATTAACCAAAACCCAAAATTCAACCGAAAAGCTGGTAGTTCCAATGTTAAATGCAGCGTTATTTGGGATTTCCAAATAATCTGACGAGCCATCAAATTGCAATGAGTTGTTCGACGTAGTACTNCGCGCAGCAANGACTTCTACTATTTCATCTGGACAAACTAAGAAATCATCCTGATCAACTGTGACGGTCATTACCTGCGAAAAAAGTGCCGGTGAAAAAAATGCGAATAAAAAGAGAAGCGTATTCTTCATGTATAACTGCTTGAGTTCCAAAAATAAGATTAAAAAACAATTGTTTGGCGTTCTGCCCACTTAACTATGGAATTTCCATCCCAAGCCCAGTAAGAAGGGACGTCACGAGAACAATGCCTTGACCATAGCGCGTAAGTATTCGCTCCGGTTTCATCGATTACTAGGTAATCGCTTTCCTCTAAATCACCAGGCAAGTTTTTCTTATGCGCTAAATAATCTCCTGCAAAACACAANGGACCTGCTATATCAAAAGGACGAACCTCCCCTGATCGCCACCTGCCCTCTGCCGAAATTACTGCCAAAGGAAATGGACGCGCTTTCGTGTATGCATCCCTCATAAAAAAATCGGCCCCTAAATGCACGAAGACGCGATCAGGCTGAACAACATATTCAATGGTACTAATCGCAAATCCCGCAGACGNATGCACCCATTGCCCAAATTCTGTGACCAATTTAAATGGAGTCCCATGGAAAATCTCCTGTACCATTAAACCATACGCTGACATCTTTGTCTGGCCGTCGATTTCCTCTGTAGGCAACCCACCGCCAATATCAAGCGTGTGGATTTTTCCCGGAGACTGCTCGTTTATGGTCAAAGCCACTTCACGTAAACCTATAAGTGCCTCTTTCTGAGCCTCTAAATTTTGCATTTGAGACCCACTATGAATGTGTAATGCACCTACTGGGAAATCAATCGCAGCTCGAATAAGTTCAGTACGGTTCGATATCGGCACACCAAATTTGCTTTCATTTTTGCTCACATCAAACATTTCCGGGGAACCCGCGTGAACTTGCGGGTTTATTCGTATTCCCAAAACGCAAGTCGCATCTGCTGGAAAACGTTCGAGTTCAGCGATCGTATTTACATTAACAAGCATCCCTGTATCGTATGCAACTTCAGCGATTTCGAGACGAGTTTTGACCGGAGAATCAAAAACAATCTGATNTACTGNACAACCAGCATCCTTTGCCCTTCTTACCTCTTCTATAGAGGCCGCTTCTAATCCGTATCCCCAAGAAACCAGCGTTCGAAGTAATTCGATCTGCGGATTAGTTTTAATGGCAATGCTGTGCTGTATTCCCGGCATAGCTTCGCTTAAATGTGCCAATCGCGCTTTTAATCGGGGCAGGTGTGCGACGATTGCAGCAGTATCTTCCGCACTTAATTGCGGCAATAGCGATTTTAACGCTTGATCTATCGAGGATCTATTCTTCACCAAACATTTCTTTAGCAAAGGACTCGATGATGCTTATCAAGCGGTAATCATTAGTGAGATCGACAGCATCTTTCTCTAAGAAAGCTCGTACAGTGTACGCACCTATAGCCAAACGGATAAAACTTTTATCTCCATACTGAACGGGCTGGCCAAAGAAAACACGATCCTTTCCGCCNNTAAAACCTTCGTGTCTGGAAGTTGTGATGGCTTTAAATAANGCTTTTAGCTGGTCATTGTCTAATGCACGATCATTCACCCAAACCTGGAAGGAGATNATGGACATGTTTGTTTTTAATTGGTCTGGCATGAGTTTAAAGGAAGTAGATGTTTCCAATTTACTCATCACGCCTAATGCCCAACGAGATATGATATCGTCGGTCTGCTTTGTAGACCAATAGCTGTATTCAGACATTTCGTCTAGTGCTATTTCCCAACGTAAACGAAGCGCTTTATTTTCTTTTTGCGGCAAATGCTCNCGCATGTTTTCCATAAACCATGGCACATCATATGCGCTAAAGAGNGCACCATACGGCTCTATGACACTGGCATCNACCTGCTTNAANCGCTCGCTCCATTTNCGCGGCACGAGCATGGCAGCACAGAACGGAGGTGCTTGAAAAAACTTACTACCCGTGAGCATAACCATTACTCCTTTTTCTAATAAGTCATGAATGAGCGAGTGATCCACACGGAACTGACATAAATCGACCACCCACATGGTTTCACTGTCCGTATCTATGACGTTTAAATCATCCTTTATACCGGACTTTGACCCAAAAACTAAACTACCTACTACCGAAGCATCGGGGTTATTTGCAATGAGTTCATTAATGGCCCCTGTGCGGTCTAATATATTTCCTTCTTCATCCCTAGCATCGAGATAGTGCACTTCGGAAGTATTGTTTGGGTCCACGAAAGCACCTTTTTCAATTTTATCTCCAAACTGATTGTAGTTGGCGTAGAATCTAGTTTCGCTGGCGAACTTTGATCCTGAACCCAATTCCTCCGGACAACTGACTATGTTGAGTAACCGTTTGTTGGGATTCAACATCATTTGGAACATCAGTGGATAATAGACTAAGTCAGATCCTGATGGCGCAAAGAACACATCAAAAGGATCTTTAAACTCACTTTGTACTAATGCGCGAAGGCGGTTGGCCTGGTTCTCAAGTAAATTCTCATAGCTTAGTTCATCGTATTTACCCAAAAACGCTTTGGTGACATTGAACGACCGACGCGTTAAAACATTTGCGGTGCACGACCCTCTTTGGAACAACGATTCAAATTGAACAGGGTTCAGATGATATTTATTCAAACCACTTTCCGGTAAGATATGAACGCGCTCGTCACAGCCTTGTGTGAGGAGTTCTTCTATTTCTTTCTTACCTATGGTTTTCGCGGGTTGATTGTTCATTATTTCGTATTCTAATTGGAATACCGAAAATACGTACGAATGCTAGCATAATCA
>NYXD01000048.1 GCA_002685435.1 Cryomorphaceae bacterium
AAGTTTTCCGCGAAAACACGGTACAATCCTTCCTCTGATCTTTCTGATGGCTTCGTCTCTATCTGGAAGAAGTCCATGAAACTCTTCAACTGGATATCTAAAAAGTCCGGGAATGCCGTCTTAATAGCAGTGGAAGAGAAATTGATACGCTCCTGTGGAGCAGTAACTTGGTTTACCATTTCAGCCCAAAATGTTAATTAAACACAAAAAGGTTTAGGTCTAAGGGGAGCTCCCCAAAGACCTAAACCGGATAACCTAGCAGTCGATCAATTACTTGACCTCAACTTCAGCACCAGCCTCTTCAAGCTGCGCTTTCAATGCTTCTGCTTCGTCTTTTGTAACGCCTTCCTTCAATGCTGCAGGTGCGCTATCTACTTTTTCTTTAGCTTCTTTCAAGCCTAGTCCAGTCATTTCTTTAACAAGCTTAACAACAGCAAGTTTAGAACCACCAGCAGCTTTCAAGATTACGTCGAACTCAGTCTGAGCTTCAGCAGCGTCATCGCCACCACCAGCTGCAGGACCAGCTACAGCTACAGCAGCTGCAGCAGGCTCGATGCCGTGCTCTTCTTTCAAGTATCCTGCTAATTCAGATACTTCTTTAACTGTCAAGTTTACTAGGGCGTCGCCCAATTCTTTGATATCAGCCATTTTTATAAAATTTAATTTTTATTCTTAATTAATTGTAAATAAAGGAATTACGCGTTGCGCTCTTCCAAAGTTTTGAGGAGTCCAGCAATGTTGCCACCAGCGCTCTGAAGAGCAGAAACAACGTTTTTCGCAGGGCTTTGAAGCAAGGTTAACACATCGCCAATCAATTCTTCTTTAGACTTGATTGCAACGAGCATATCTAAACTCTCATCACCTACGTAAACGCTTTCTTCAATCCACGCACCTTTCAATACTGGCTTATCATTTTTCTTACGGAACTCTTTAATGAGTTTCGCAGGAGCATTACCAGCTTCAGCAAGCATTATGCTTGTATTTCCTTTAAGTACATCGTACAGACCATCGAAGTTCTTCTCCGATGCGTCCATAGCTTGTTTGAGCAAAGTGTTTTTAACAACGTTCAGTTTAATACCCTTACCAAAACTGGCACGACGCAAGTTAGATGTTGTTTCAGCATCTAAAGCTGCGATATCAGCCAAATAAATGGTTGCTGTATTATTCAATACTGCTGTTAAATTTTCAATCTGTGCAAGTTTGTCTTCTCTTGTCATGATGCTATTCTTTAGCGTTATGAAATTGATTTAGCATCCACAGCAATACCCGGAGACATTGTTGAAGAAATGTAAACACTCTTCATATAAGTACCTTTAGCCGAACTTGGCTTAAGCTTATTTAGAGTCTTCAATAATTCTTCAGCATTCTCACGAATCTTGTCTGCTTCAAAAGAAACCTTACCGATTGCAGCGTGTACGATACCGTAACGATCAACTTTAAAGTCAATCTTACCGGCTTTCACCTCACCTACTGCTTTTGCTACATCCATTGTAACAGTACCAGACTTCGGATTCGGCATCAAGCCACGAGGACCTAATACACGACCTAAAGGTCCAATTTTACCCATTACAGAAGGCATGGTTACGATGACATCAATGTCAGTCCAACCGCCTTTAATCTTCTCAATGAATTCATCAAGGCCTGCGTAATCAGCACCTGCTGCTTTTGCTTCTTCCACCTTATCTGGTGTAACCAAAGCCAAAACACGAACACTTTTACCTGTTCCATGAGGTAGACTTACCACGCCACGAACCATTTGGTTTGCTTTACGTGGATCCACTCCCAAACGAACAGCTAAGTTTACAGATGCGTCAAACTTAGTACAGTTTACCTCTTTCACTAGAGTTGCTGCCTCGCCCACAGGATATACCTTACCTTTTTCAAGTTTAGCGAGCGCGTTTTTCATGTTTTTAGTCAATTTTGCCATTGCTTCAAACTTTTAATTAAAACGGCTTCTCGCCAATTACAGTTATACCCATGCTTCTTGCAGTACCAGCAATCATACTCATTGCTGATTCAACGGTAAAACAGTTTAAATCAACCATTTTATCCTCTGCAATTTTGCGAACAGCGTCCCAAGTAACTTTAGCAACTTTACTACGGTTAGGCTCTGATGATCCCTTCTTAATCTTCGCTGCTTCCATCAATTGAACTGCTGCAGGTGGAGTCTTAATTAGGAAGTCAAATGATTTATCTGTGTAAACAGAGATCACTACCGGCAAAACTTGGCCCATCTTATCTTGCGAACGAGCGTTGAATTGCTTACAGAATTCCATAATGTTGACACCTGCGGCACCCAATGCTGGACCTACCGGAGGAGAAGGGTTAGCTTGGCCACCACGGACCTGAAGCTTTACTACTTTACTAACCTCTTTTGCCATTTCTTGTTTCTACTATTTTGCGTTGTTTGTGCGGATCATTCTTCAAGTTGGAAGCGTAAAGAACGAACCTATATATAGCTCACACCTATATCAATTATAATTTCTCCACTTCCGTGAAGCCTAGTTCAACTGGAGTCTTACGACCAAAGATCTTCACTGTGACCTCTAGTTTCTGTTTCTCCTCGTTGATCTTCTCAATGGTCGCGTCAAATGTACTGAAAGGACCATTGATAACTTTGACAGTTTCTCCCACTGTAAATGGAATCATTAGCATTGCTGCATTTTCTGCCTGACGATCTACTTCACCTAACAATCTGCTTACCTCAGAGGCACGCATTGGTGAAGGATCTCCTCCTTTAACGTTGGATAAAAATCCAACAACATTCGGAAGGTTTTTAATCATGTGACTCACCTCACCAGTTAAAACTGCCTCTACGTACATGTAGCCTGGTGTGCGGGTCTTTTCTTTTATTACTTTCTTTCCGTTACGGACTTGAACAACTTTCTCTAGCGGAATCAGTACACGTCCCACGAGATCGCTCATGCCTGCATGAGCCATATCCTTTTCAATGTAGGTCTTTGTCTTTTGTTCTTGACCACTTATTGTGCGAAGCACATACCATTTCATTCCAGTATCCGACATGTTATCCGAAGATTGAATAAACAAACTCAAGTAATGTTGAGATTGCCTTGTCCATACCAAATACTACAAGTGAAAAGATGATGGTACCCACAATTACCAATGTAGTGCTCTTTTGCAGCTCTGTCATTGTAGGCCACGATGCCTTAACGGCAAACTCGTGCCAAGACTCCTGTATACTCGTAATTAATTTGCTCATCTTTTTATTCTTTGCACGGGCACAAGGATTCGAACCCTGATCAACGGTTTTGGAGACCGCTATTCTACCATTGAACTATGCCCGTATGTAGGCAGAAAGGCGCCTCCCGTCGGGAGGCACCTTAACTACCTGTACTTTATATCAAAAGAGTAAGTTATTACTCGATGATTTCAGTTACTTGACCCGCACCTACTGTACGACCACCTTCACGCATTGCGAAGCGTAGACCAGTATTAACAGCTACGTTAGCGATCAATTCAACAGTAATTGACAAGTTATCACCTGGCATTACCATCTCAACGCCATCTGGAAGTTGGATCTCACCAGTAACGTCTGTTGTACGCAAGTAGAACTGAGGACGATATTTGTTGTGGAAAGGAGTGTGACGACCACCCTCTTCTTTCTTCAACACATATACTTCTGCCTTGAACTTCTTGTGCGGAGTGATTGAACCTGGCTTACAGATAACCATACCACGACGGATTTGAGCTTTCTCTATACCACGTAGAAGGATACCAACGTTATCGCCGGCTTCACCTGTGTCCAAAATTTTACGGAACATTTCAACACCAGTAATAGTAGAAGTCAATTTCTCATCACCGTAACCGATGATTTCAACGCCTTCACCTGTGTTTGCTACACCAGTCTCAATACGACCTGTTGCAACAGTACCACGACCTGTGATAGAGAATACATCCTCGATAGGCATTAGGAATGGCTTATCACGATCACGCTCTGGCTCTTCGATCCATGCATCTACTGCATCCATCAACTCCATAACGGTATCAACCCATTTTTGCTCGCCGTTCAATCCACCTAGAGCTGAACCTGCGATAACTGGAGTGTTATCACCATCGTACTCGTAGAAAGAAAGAAGATCACGAACTTCCATGTCTACCAATTCCATCAATTCTTCATCATCAACCATATCTGACTTGTTCAAGAACACGACGATACGTGGAATACCCACCTGACGACCTAAAAGGATGTGCTCACGAGTTTGAGGCATAGGACCATCAGTGGCAGCAACTACCAAGATAGCACCATCCATCTGAGCGGCACCAGTAACCATGTTCTTCACGTAATCCGCGTGACCTGGACAGTCAACGTGGGCGTAGTGACGGTTAGCCGTCTCGTACTCTACGTGAGAAGTGTTAATGGTAATACCACGCTCTTTCTCTTCTGGAGCATTATCGATCGAATCGAAATCTCTTTTTTCAGACAAGCCTGCATTCGCCAAACATGTGGTGATTGCAGCTGTCAATGTTGTTTTTCCGTGGTCAACATGACCAATTGTACCAATGTTCAAGTGAGGCTTGGTACGTACAAAATTCTCTTTTGCCATGACTAGCGATTATTAAATATATAAACAGTGTAAAGATTCAAAATTAAACTTTAGAGCCAATGACGGGAATTGAACCCGTGACCTCTTCCTTACCAAGGAAACGCTCTACCCCTGAGCTACATCGGCGTAACTTAGAGCGGAAGACGGGATTCGAACCCGCGACCCTCAGCTTGGAAGGCTGATGCTCTACCAGCTGAGCTACTTCCGCGGTAGTGGGGGGAGCAGGATTCGAACCTGCGAAGGTTTCCCAACGGATTTACAGTCCGTCCTCGTTGGCCGCTTGAGTATCCCCCCGGTGTGTGCAAGATTCCACTAGAAAATCAAGCACAAAACTTGAGCCGATAGTCAGATTCGAACTGACGACCCCGAGATTACAAATCACGTGCTCTGGCCAACTGAGCTATATCGGCAATGATGTCAAAGTACTTCCGCTTTTGCTAAACGGACTGCAAATGTAGTAAAGAGAATCAAACGCGCAATACCTATAAAAAAAAAAGTGAAGACATTTTGCCTTCACCTTACATACGATATGGTTAACCGGTTGATTTTATTGAGGTTTCAGTATTTTTTCTTTACGCTTTTTTAGCTGTCGAATCAACACATCTACTGCAATATCNGCCGCTTCCTCAAAACTCTTGCGCTCTTTCGTCACAACTATGTCAGATCCTGGCACGCTCATGCGCATTTCTACGATCTTATTTTTACGATTATGATTGTTATCTACTTTCAAAAAAACAGCCGTACTAATTGTACGATCATAAAACTGCGTTGTCTTGGCTAATCGTCCCTTTATAAAGGTAATTAACTTACTATCTGCCTTGAAATTTACCGATTGAATGTTCACAGTCATACTCTTAATTATTTACGACCCTTTAGGATGAGTCTGGTTATACACTTTAATAAGCTCCTCAAACGAACTGGTAGTATAAACCTGAGTTGAGCTCAAACTTTCATGACCAAGCAACTCTTTAACGGTATTTATATCAACCCCAGCATTAAGGAGGTGCGTGGCATAAGAATGACGCAATGCGTGAGGGTTCTTATCAACCACAGATGTAGCCCTATTAAGGTAAAATAAAACCCGATTATAAACAAGATTATCGTAAAGCTTTTTTCCTTTCGCAGTGAGTAAGAGATTTGCATCATGACGAACGGGCAACTGGTCACTGATTTCGACGTAGCGCAAATAATACTCTTCCAACAAGGCCGGCATAGGAATTTGACGCTCTTTATTTCTTTTTCCGATCACGCGAACCAATTTTCGCGACCAATCAAAGTGGGCCGGAGTCAGCGAGATGACTTCCGCACGGCGCAGACCTAGTCCGTATAGTAGGAGTAGCAAAAGTTGGTCGCGTCTACCTTCGAAATCTGTAGTAAAAAGCTCGGGATCATTGACAAGCGCTTTCAAATCGTCTTTTGGAACACTCATCACTACTTTTTTCGCAGTTTTCATACTACGAACACCTTGCCCGGGGTTTTCACGAACTAAGCCTTCGCGAATGGCCCATTTGTAAAAAGTTCGTAGGCAACTTAAACTACGGTTTATTGAACGCGGTCCTATACCTTTTTTGTTGCGCCAAACGATATAACGCTTAACGTGTGCCTTTTTAGCAGCCTTTAACGATAAGTCTGCCTCTACCTGTAAATAGAGGTCCCAACGCTCAAGTTCTTTCTTGTACGCTACGGAAGTCTTCGGACTGTAGCCGCGCTCTCCGATTAGGTACGCTAGAAACTGATCAATATATACCGCTGAGGATTCCATAAAGGGAAGGTAGTGCGGGAGGTTATGAAAAACAAAAAGCCCAACCTTTCGGTTGGGCTTTTCTTTATAATCTAAGCATAGACTATTCTGATTCTGCTTGACGCAAAGTCTGAATGTATGCTGCTTTCTCATGCATGCGACGCTTAGCTTCCGTTGGTTTCGTATGATAACGATCCTTACGAAGCTTACGCACTACACCCGTTGAGCTGTGTTTTCTCTTGTAACGCTTCAGTGCGCGTTCGATCGATTCACCTTCCTTAACATTAATTACGAGCATAGTAACACCTCCTTTCTTTAGGATTGCGAAAGTACACCGATTTTTCTATTCCGATACATAGTGTTGTAAAAAAGTCGTATCCACATCGGAAAATTCTTCCCATGAGGCCAATTCCCTCCAATGTACGGGACCAAACCGCTCTCGATAGAAGACAATTCTTTTGACTTGGTGGAATCGGAAACCGTAGAATTCGTTCAATTCTGCGAAGGAACTGCTGTTTAAAAAAAGTTTAGGTGCGCGGGGAACAACATAAAACACACTGTCCCACTCCTTTTGCCAACGGGCGTCAATGGATCGGATCTTTCGCAATTGAGAAACGGTGGAAAAATAGCCCCATCGATCTCTCTCCTCAACGATAGCACCAGCGGACCATGGACCTATACCGCGCACCGCTACAAGCGCTGTGCTATCCGCTTGATTTAAATCTAATCGATCAAGAGAGGCATTCGCAGCATGTTTTGATCTTCGCTGCTCCCACGGAATCGACTTTAGGTTTTGCCCAGAACTCCTTCCCCACGGCTCTTTCTCTTTTTGTGGCATGGGGGTAAAATCAAAATTGCCTGTAGTGATAAATAGGGTATCCATCCCCGGTAGAGATTTTAGAGCAAGAAGATCTTTTATAGTCCAATTCTTCTTGCGTCGATACCACCATGATTTTTTAGCTGCTTCTTGCAAAGGAAAATTCCAGATGGCGTTCGAATCCAATTGGTTGACTTTAAGCTTGGGCTGCTCCGACCACCACATCGAAAGGAAGCCGAGGCGCGCTTCGCGTGCCGCAGCCGCGGGCCGTAACCAAATAGTGGCCGCGAAGGCGGCCACTATAAAAAGCTGAAAGGTTCGAATGATTTGCGCTTTGGCTTGGTGCATTGCAATTGCATTTCCATACAAATTGGGCAAGACGAAGCAACGCTACAAATTTCGTGAATAAATAAAAGTTACCGACTTAATCGCGCGGTGTGTCGTTATTGTCTCTATACGAATCCGGCTCGGGTTTCGGTGGCGTCTTCAACACCTTACGAAAGAAATAGATAGTAGCTGTGATGACAGTTCCTTGCGTTAAAACGATCATTATTATTGCGGAAGTCGTCATAATTAAGCGGCTTTTTTACGTTTGTTGGATGCAATTTTCACCATTGCTACAAGACCAAAGAAACAGGCCAAAAGGAAGAAACGACTCATATCAATGTAGAACATATTCGTGAGTACACCATCAGCCAGCCATTGTACACCTGTGTTGATGTGGAAGATTTGGTTGATAATGCTATCGTTCGCCCAGGGCCAGCCCTGTCCACTAGTTAGGCTTGAGAAAGCGGTGGACCAATCGGATAATTCGCCATTCAGCGGCTTGAACAACGAGGTCAAGAAAATGATCCCAATAAAAAGCGGTGTAACGTATTTAATAATGGGACGGTAAATACGGGGAATGCGCATATCCGCTCCATCTGTAATTTCCTTCCATCCTTTGTCCATTCCAAATACCCAAGCAAAGAGTATGACCTCAGCGAGTGCAAAGATGACCAAACTCACTGTTCCGGTCCAATAATCGTATTCGTCAAAGACACCTTTCTCAAAAAAGAGAATAGTTGGCAGTCCCATAACGAAAATGGCGATTCCCAAAAGGAGCGCACTCTTTTTTTTGGTCCATCCAAATTCATCCTGAACAAAGCCCATCCATGGGGTACCCATAGCTAATGATGAGGTAATTCCAGCAAAGAAGAGCAGTCCGAACCATGCCACACCGGAAATCACCGCCATAACACTGCCCCACTGATCAAAGAGGAAAGGCATCGTTTTAAAAGCCATCATGAACCCGGCGTTATCGACAACCCAATCCAAACCTAGGTAACCTACGGCGATTGGAATAACTACCGCAGAGCCCAATACAATCTCTACAAAACCATTCATCCAACCGGCTGACATGGCATTTAATGCAATGTCATCTCGCTGAATGAGGTAAGAGCTGTAACAGTGGATTGTTCCCATCCCAACGGAGAGGGTGAAAAAGATTTGGCCGGCAGCAGCCAACCATATTTTAGGATTCGATAGCGATGAAAAATCGGGCTCCCACAAAAAGTTCAATCCAACAAAAGTGGAACAGTCCTCACAACGGCCCGTTGAACCGGTTGTCCAAGACATGATGGCAAGGAAGGCTCCAAAACCAATAAGTAATGGCATGGCAATTTTTGCCACTTTTTCAATACCACCGCTCAAACCTTTAGAGAGGATATAAATGTTTATTGTCAATGTAATCACGAAGGCAAGCAGCGCCCATACCGGGAAGTTAATGCCGCTACCTAGGTCGACGTAGTTGTTAAAATAGGTATCCAATTGGTCCAAATTCACCCCTAAGAAATCACCTTTCAGTGACTTCAAAGTATAGGTCAGCGTCCAGCTTTCGATGTAGGTATAGTACGCCATGACCCCCATATTGGTAAAGATTCCAAATACACCAAAGTATTTCCAGAACCGGCGTTTGGTCATGTTGTCTAAAATGAACGGCGTACTGTGATCCCCGAAACGACCGCCAAATCTGCCCATAGCCCACTCTACCCATAACAAGGGAATTCCCATGAGGAGAAAACTAACGAGGTACGGTATAATGAAGGTCCCACCGCCGTTTTGAACGGCCTGAACAGGGAAGCGCAAGAAATTACCTAAACCAACAGCATTTCCTGCCATTGCTAATATGAGCCCTACGCGTGAGCCCCATGCTTCTGTCGATTTTGCCATGCTCCTTTCGGATCTGTTAGAGTGAACTCCGAAAA
>NYXD01000049.1 GCA_002685435.1 Cryomorphaceae bacterium
TGTTCTCAAGTTCGAAAATGGTACCACACACACGTTCTAAAAAATACCGATCGTGCGTAATCATCAATAGTGCACCCCGGTACTGAATGAGATACTCCTCAAGCCATTCGATAATATCGAGGTCTAAATGGTTGGTAGGTTCGTCCATTAGGATGAGATCGGGCTCTTCAATAAATAATTGGGCCAACGCAAGTCGTTTCACCTCGCCCCCCGAAAAGGAATCGATCACCCGGTCCATATCGGGTAGGTTCATCTTACCGTGCATTTCTTGAATTCGGCCTTCCACATTCCATCCATCCGTAGCCTCAATGTGATCCAGTGCTCGTTGCATGGCATCGCCGTCGCCGCCGTCCGCGAGCACCTTTTCGTATTGACGCAATGCCGCTAGACCAGCATGTTCGCTGTTGTACAACACTTGGCGGACAGTAAGCCCTTTTTCGAAGTTGGGCTGCTGTTCGAGGTAACGCAGTTTAACGCCATTACGAAAGACAACCTCACCCGTATCCGCTGTCGCTGGATCCATCAACGTGCGCATGAGCGTTGTTTTTCCCGCACCATTTTTAGCGACAATAGCCACCTTTTCACCTTCATGAATACCGAAAGTGATGTCTTTATACAAAGTTTTGATGCCATAAGACTTACTGATCTTATGAACGGAAAGCAGGTTTTTTATATCCAAGGGGTAAAAATTATTCTTGTGGTAATGAAGCGATCCACGCAGCCATTGCTTGGAGTTGTTCCTCTTCGACCCAAGCCATCGGGGCCATGGGTGGGTAATCGGACCAGTTTTCCGGTACTGGTTCTTTTATCAACTGCACCAGCTTTTTTTCAGTGTATCCGCGTTGCGCGATGGCTAAAAAGGAAGGTCCGATCAATTTTGAATCCATTTTGTGACAGCCTAAACACGTGTTTTTCGCCAGGAGACTTTTTATTTCTGACGGAATTTTGGTCCCTGCTATTTGCTCTTTTTTTGCAGGAACTTTCAATACTGGGGCTTCCGGTGTATAAGGTTCTGAACCACCACCGCATGCTGTGGTTATACTTGCAATAAAAAACGCCAAAATAGCGTGACTAAAGGTGTGGAAAAGCTTCATGCCGTGATGTACTTTTGAATTCTATGATAAAGATAAAGCTCAGCCCGTCAGAATGGTTAAAAATCGCCGTTCTCTTTGTAGTATTTGTTGGAGGTTCTATTGCTTCGTATGTGGTTTTACAACCTAAGCGGGTATTGCCGA
Source organism: Cryomorphaceae bacterium (assembly GCA_002685435.1). The sequence continues at coordinate 1,236 of NYXD01000049.1, forward strand.
TCTACAACCCATCGGACCTGAACCCGGCAGTGGTGGACGATGATTTAGAGCGCAAAGGTCGTGGCCACCGTATAGGCGACTTTGAATTGGTCGATCAATGGGGCAATCGTGCAGACTCTTCGTTGCTTCAAGGCAAAATTTATGTCGCCGATTTTTTCTTTACCACTTGTCCTACTATTTGTATTGATATGGGAAAAACCTTTCAGCAAGTGCAGGAAGTTTTTAAAGACGATCCGCGAGTGCATCTCGTGAGTCACACAGTCATGCCGGAAATTGATACTGTTGAAGTCATGCACGCCTACAGCGAGCGTGTGGGTGCGATAAAGGGAAAATGGCATTTATTAACCGGTGAAAAGGAAGAACTCTACCGCATGGCGCGCCGCGAGTATTTTGCGGTTATGGAGCCTGGAACCAGCTTCGATGAACACGATTTCATACATACAGAAAACGTCATACTCGTTGATGAAAAGAAACGCATTCGCGGATTTTACGATGGAACCAACGAAGCGGAACGAATCATTGAAGATATTAAAGCGCTTCTCGAACCCCGCTAGAATCCTGACGTACCGGAACTAGAGGAGTTCCCCCACCAGCGGGCAGTGTATCTTTAGGAAGTTGCACTCGCGGCAATGAATCGTTCAGAAGGTGCTGCTCTAAAGTATCCATCCCCATGCGGATTTCTCCGGAGGGTCGCATGGTAAATGCACTGTCCGGTAATTCGAATAGGTTTGAAAAACCCACGTAAGAAGTATCCGAAGCCTGGGTATACCGGGTTGCTACGCCATTGTAGAATTGCCAGAGCTTTTGTGTGCTGTCCATGGGTGATATTTGAAGACTGGCCCAGTGTTCACCTACTACTCTACCGTTGTCGCTCACGAAGAATCGACTGTATTTTTTTCCATCGAAAAGTCGAGGACGGAAATATCTGAAATCCTCAACAACTCCATTCGTTGTGAAGCGTTCGTTTACTTTGAAGGAGCCCTTTTTATAGTACTCTAAAGGGATTTCGTTATTGTTGTAGCGCTTCTGAAAATCTTCTTCAGCGATTGCCGCTAGTGTATCGTTTTGCGTGACTCTAAGTAGCAATAATCTATTGATGAGGTAGGGGGCGTCATCTGGCTTGAAGGAGAGCAATGCCTCTTGCGCTTTCAAGGCTTTCGGGTAATCTTTAAAAATGCGCCATTCTAGTTCCACTTCTTGTTCTGAAGTGAACGTCCAGAACTCCTTACCGCGCTCAAATCGAAGCAGGTTGTCTTCAATCTGTTCTTGCGCTTTAATGTATTTCTCCCGCTCGATATTAATGACCACAAGCATGAAATAAGGGGTCTGTTTATCGTAAAGTTCACTGAGCGTGTAATACGTCTTATAGGCCAATTCCTTGTCGCCTTTTTCGTAGGCTATCCCCGCTTTTGAGAGCAGATACTTTTGGTAATTTGGTCGCATCTGAAGACATACTTCGAGATCCGCCAGCGCTGCATCATATTTTTGAATTGCGTAATTGGCTTCTGAACGAAAGAAGTACAGATCTTCTCGCTGCCAGCGCTTGGCAATAGCAAGATCGTAATGGGACAATGCCCGCATCGGTTGAGGCGGATCTAAAGCCATAAATGCCCGTCCTATGAATGCATTATCCTGCCCACTAAGCGTCGCTCCTTTCACCGAATACTCAGTGATGGTCTCATATTTTTTAGTGTTCCATAGTCTCGAAATGTAGGACTGCGATTGTGCAGAAACCGCCCAAAAGCAGCAGGCGAAGACCACCAAAATCTTAGGTAAACGAACCATTATAGCGATAGGGATTGTTCGAGGTCCCAATTGGCCTTGAGCTCGAAGGATTGTTCCTTAAGAATGGGTTCGGCAGTTTCAGTAGTGTACCATGAAGCAGGTGTCCAAACCGAATCACCATTGATATCAGTAAAACCACTTAAGGTGTATTTTCCTGGCAATTGATTTCCCAGTACGATAAAGGTGGTGTCTGATACGCCACGCCCGGGATCAAATGCAAACGATTGTACATAGCCACTTTCGTGCGTAAGCCAAGCTAAAACAGTCGTATCTACAGACGGGACGATAAGCGTTAATCGACCTAAGTTTTCCGGTTTTGCCGTATCGAGTACAGTAATTATGGAGTCGTTAAAATGAGTAGTGTCCTGCGCAGGAGATTCGAAAACGGAGTTGTAGTAGGGAAGGTCAAAGACCGCCGTATCTGTGCTTGAGTAAAGATTTTTACGAAATCCGAACGGCTCGTTTTGAGCGCTCCATTTTCCATCGAAATTGAGATCTTCAAAAACCAGTACATCAAAAGAGTCCAACGGCATGTAGTTAAATGAAACATGGCCTTCCTTTGTCGGAATTAAGCTAAATAAAGGCGAAGTAACGCTGTCTGTATACGAGTCGACAAGCCAAACCTTGAGTGATTCATAGGCTACTTTAGTCTGAGAAGTAATGCTGAGATTCAGTTGTAAACTGTCCACATAATCCCCGGTGCTCCAAACCAATTCTAAATTAGAGTATGTATTGTTTTCATTTAAATCACCAATGGCATCTCCAAAAGTGAGGCGGTAAGTCGTCTGCTCGCGCAACTCTTGTTCATCCCAGCGCACTAAGAGTCGTTTACCTTTAATTTCTGCTTCAAGCCCCTCCAAAGGTGGAGTTGCAACCATAGCATTGCGAAGGTCACGGGCCTGTATGTATTCGTCAAAAACAACTGTCGCTTCAGAGCCGTTGAAGTGCAATGCGCCCTGTTCAGGCGATTGCGAAACCATACTAGGCGGTGTTTCATCGCGGGGTCCACCTTGCGGCTTACTCTGCACAGCACATCCCGCGAGCAGGATGAATACAGCCAGAAAGTAGATTAATAGTCTCATAGCAAACAAAATTGGCCAATTCCAGCCAAACCACCCTCATAAAAACGTTGCTTTGAATCAGTTATTCTCAACATTCCACTTTTAAACCCCATAAAACTCAGGGCACAAAGAGAAATTGATTAANTTTCACCTGTTAANTTAAACTTCACGGCTNTGAAAAAACTTTTACTCTCTATCCTTTTNNGTNCNGCAGCATTGGGCTTACAAGCACAAACCTACTGCACTCCGTCGTACACCACAGGTTGTAACGTTGGAGATGATATTGATGATGTATACATAGGTTCTTTTCAAGACACTGGGACCGGATGTACATCAAGCTTCTACAATGTGCAGACCTCGGACACTGTATTTATTCAACAGACAGCGCCTACTGCGATTTCTTTCACCTCTAATTATTTTACGCAATACTTTGCAGTTTGGATTGACTTCAATGACGATGGTGATTTTNACGACAGTGGCGAACACCTCTGGTCAAGCCCAACGAACGCTTGGAGCACTACTACCGGGTCCATTACTATACCGTCAACGGTGAGTTTAGGTTCGTACCGCTTACGTGTGCGTTCAAACTACTCCGCAGCAATCACCGCTGCTCAGAGTTGCTCGAGNTTCACTTACGGCGAAGTACACGATTATACGACCACCATCACTGCNCCACCGGCATGTCCGGCTCCCGTATTTGCAAGTTTAAACGCTTCGGACACTACAGCGACATTAAGCTGGACAAGCGCAGATACGCTCTTTACAGTAGATTACGGTATCGCTGGATCAAGCAATGTTCCTACGTCCGTTTCAGTAGCAGATACTTTCGTAACCGTGAGCGGTTTATCGCCAAATACTACGTATGAATTTTTTATAGAAACCAACTGTAGTGCAGCCGGTAACGGATACAGCCAAACCGTTGGCCCATACATGGTGAAAACACTTTGTACAGCTTTAAGCACACCAGTATATGAAGGATTTGACAATGATTCTACAGGCGGATTCAGCAATCCAAACGCCCCTTCGTGTTGGTATTATTTAGAAGAGCAAGGTGCAGCCGGTTACGGTTACATTGACGACGCAACATGGAGCGTGAGCGCTAGGAGTGGGACCAACTATTACTACCTCTACAACAGTTTCGATGCTGACTACGAAGCGCTTGTTAGTCCAGCTATTATTGGGTTAGATAGCGGTACCAAGCAAATGGAATTCTATGCTGCNAANACATCATGGTCGGGTGGTAACNCNCTATACATNGGTACAGTAAGCAACACNTCGTCGCTGAGTTCGCTGNANATCATGGATACCGTTTTCGTNCCNAACGGCGGAAACTGGAATCAATTCACNATATACTTTGACGCTTCTACAGGCTACAACATGANCGATGATCACATTGCNATTGTAAGTNGTGANTCAACTACCTANAGCGCGGTCTNCATNGAAGACATTANCATTACTAACGCGCCGGATTGTTTNCCTCCNTCTGCNATTTCTGTAGGNACGGTNNTGCAAGACAGCGCNCAAATNTCGTANACATCCAGCGGTATTCAGACNTANTTAGAATACGGNCCTCCTGGNTTTGTNCAAGGAACTGGAACTTCAGTTGCAGTANGCGGATCNCCNGCNTGGNTNACNGGNTTNGATAGNAANACNACCTATGATGTNTATGTNGTNCAAATGTGTGCAGACAGTTCNGTTTCTGCAGGATTTGGCCCTGCGACTTTCAAAACNATGACTTGTTCTCCGGCGAACATGTGTACGTTTACGATTGAATTGACNGATTCNTANGGNGACGGNTGGAANGGCGCCTTAGTTGAAGTGATCAATGCACANGGNGGTGTTGANTTTGAGNTNGGTNCAGGTTTCCTCACNGGGTCGAGCTANACNGAAACTATNGGTGTTTGTACTGGCGGTTCNTANACNATNGANGTNAGNNATGCNGGNAGCTANNCNANTGANATNGGNNTAAANGTTNTAAGTGGNGGTGCTACGATNGCAACCTATACCAACAGCTNCTGCTACNACTTTNGGTACNCANATGGCGGCTTTCCAAGCGAATTGTAACACACTCTGTCCAAACCCAAAGGATTTNNTTTANACNGCNGGNAAAAATGATGNTTATTTCTCCTTNGATCCGAANGGAAATACGGGNACATTTATTTANGAGTGGGGTCCNCAAGGNTTNGTTCAAGCAACGGGATCTATGGTTTCCTCAATGGATTCAACCACCAACTCCAGCTTTACTTTAACAGGACTTTCCTCGAATACGTGCTACGACATCATTCTCATTGCCGATTGTGGTGGCAATGGCACCTCAGATACACTTGGACCTATCCCATTTTGCACGAACAGTTGTGATTCAACAGATTTGTGTTCGTATACGATGAGTATGTATGATACTTACGGAGATGGATGGAACGGTGCTACTGTTGATTTTTATTACAACGGCGTTTATGGAGAAACGTTTGGTTCAGCCTTTACTACTGGTGATAGTTTGATTGTTGATATAGATATCTGTGCGGGTACTGAAATCGCTGTAGTAAACGGCGCTCAAGGTTCGTATCCGTCAGAGGTCTATTATACGCTTTCGAATGCTTCAGGTTCACAAAACGTTAGTGTTTCTGCGGGTAGCTTCAGTGTTGGAGCTGTGGATACGGTAATGTCAAATTGTGTTACTCCTTCATGTCCGACACCTTCTAGCCTAGGCGTAGCGAACATGGGAAGTACTTTTGCTGATATTTCATGGACAGGAGGTACGGGTTCTTTCGTATACCATTACACTGCATTGGGATCTACCAACACAAAGATGGGAACGTCTATTTCTGCTCTGGCCTCGATGACAGGGCTTCAGCCTGTCACCACATACAACTTTGATGTTGCTGAGGTGTGTGCCGCTGGTGATACATCGTTACGCATGAACTATCAGTTTACTACTGACAGTTGCTCTGCCATTAATGTGGGTAACCCGAACTATAATGTTGATTCGATCAGTACGACATTTGCAGACATTACCTTTACTTGGGCAGGTGCCTCGGGCTACACGTCTTATTTCATCAATTTTGGTGACGGAACCAACGGTTCAGGTACGGGTGCTTCGCAAACGCATACCTATTCTGCCAATGGCCAGTATACTGCGGTATTAAAACTTTATGGTGACTGTGATACCACGAGCCAGCAAATCTTTGTATCCATTCAAGGTATAGGCCTCGAAGAGCATTCAGATCTAAGCGCTTTAGTAGTATACCCGAATCCAACTCAGGGTTTAATTTCTATTAATGGCTCACTTGATCAGGCTGCTCCAGTAGCTGTTCGTATCGTTAACTATTTAGGTCAAGTGATTAGTACAGATACGTTTGATGCGCAAGCTGGTGGTTTTGAAAAAACGTATGATTTAAGTGCGGCTGCGAGCGGCACCTATGTCATCGAGATAGAAACGCCAAAAGGATTATTGCAGAAAACGGTGGTTGTCCGTCATTAGAGCTCTTGGGCGAGCGCAAGTAAGTGTATTTCTGCCTTTGGATAGTCGTGAAGTACCGCCTCTGCCGCTCGTAATAAAGACGATCCTGTTGTAACAGTATCGTCAATGATAAAGATAAGCGCGTCCTTCGGGACGCGCTTTTTTTTGGTCGTTCGAAGCGCTCCTTTAGTATTGTTCCAGCGTTGAAAAGGATCAAAATGAATTTGGCTTTTACGATGGGCAGTCTTCGTCAGAAGTTCTTCAAAACGCACATCAATCCCAGCCTCTCGAGCACCTCGAAGTGCGCCGCGGGCCAGCGCTTCGCTTTGATTGTAACCACGCTTTAAACGTCTCCATAAGTGCACCGGCATGGCAGTAACCACCACCGGCCGGCGCTGGCCCGCGAGGGTGGAAACGATCAGCGGGGCAAGGAAGTGGTTGCCAAGCACGACTCCTAACGAATAGTTACTTCCGTATTTAAGGCTGTAGCAATAGATTTGAACGGGCCCGGTGAAATACAGTACCGAACGGAAGGTAGCTTTTTTTCCTGTTGGTAAGGTACTCGAAAGTAGCATCGTGCGCTGCACAGCAATGGAATCTAGCCGTGGAGCGCTACACAAACAGAATTGGCATAGGCTTTGCTCTAGGATGGACAATACGACGTCGCACTGCAGGCATCTTTGAGGGAATACGGCCCTTGTTAAAAAACTTAACCCTTTGGAAAACATTGGAAAGCGGCTTATCGTTAGCTTCGTTACTAATAAGATAACAACACACACACATGAGCACAGGAAACAACAAGAGCAAATTAGGACCGGTATTAGTGATCATGGCATTGGCCGTGATCGTATTGGGTGTATTGCTTTATTTACGCAGCGAAGAGAAGCACGAGATTGCACTCGAGAAACAGGCTTTGACCATGGAATTGGCGGATATGAAAGAAGATCTCGAAGCCCAGGTTGGTCAAAACGATAGCTTGAATGCGTTTGTTCAGTACGAGATGACCCGTTTGGGTGGGATTATTGATAGCATCAATGCGGTTAATGTTCAAAACAAAAAGTCTTTAACGGGCTACCGTAGTCGTCTTGGTTCAATGAAGAGAGCGAATGCTGCTCTTGTTGGAAAGCTTGATAGTGCAAATGCCGCGTATGAAGCGTTGCGTTTACGTGAGCAAACGGTTGCAGATAGTCTGAACACGGCTATGGATGCAAATACTTCTCTGCGCAACGCAAATGCGGGACTTACAGAAACCGTTGCAAAAGGAAAGCAATTGGTCATCGCTACTTCTACAACAGAGGCATTCCGTGTAGCAGGAAATGGCAAAATGCGCAGAACACGCCGCGCTAAAAAAGCCGACGGTATTACAGCATGCATTACGTTAGCGAAAAACAGAATTGCAGCGAAAGGCGAGGAAACACTTTATGTGAAGTGGATTGGTGAAAACGGTAAACCTGTAGACGCTCCAGAACAAAATCAAGCCGTGGTTGGTGGCGAACAATCGGGCTTTAATGGGAAAGCAGTGGTAAACTTCCAAGGCGAAGCAATGGAAATCTGTATCGACGCAAAACGTGCTATTGACGCCCCTGTAGACTTATCTCCTGGCATTTACACGCTTGCTCTGATGACCGATTCTTACCTAGTGGGTACGGTCGCTGTTGAATTAAAATAAATTATGAAAAAGCTACTCATTCTTGCGCTTGTAGGGTTCTTAGGAACTTCTTGTGTTAGCACTAAGGTGCACAAAGCATTACAAGATAAATACGACTTGTTGAACAATGAAGCGGACCAATTGCGTCAGAAAAGTGAAACCCGTGCCGCAGAGAATACAGAACTTCAACGCACTTTGACAGAAGCTCGTCGTGATAATAAAACGTTGGTAGCGGATACTACAACGAAATTTGACGAACTACGTGTACTCCAAACCAAATACGATCGTTTGTCAAAACAGTACGATTATTTGCTCGATAACAACAGTTCATTGATCGCCGCTAGTGCACGTGAGAATAAATCACTCATGGATCAGTTGAGTAGTCTGCAAAATCGTCTTCAGGCGAAAGAGGACAGTTTGAACACTGAAAGGTTGCTTCTCGAGAAAGGGCAACGTAGGGTGAACGAGCTGGAAGGCGTTATTCGTCGTAAGGACAGTACGGTGGCTTTTGTTCGCCAGAAAGTGGCAGATGCACTTCTCGGGTTTACCGGCAAGGGACTGACCGTAAACATGCGTGATGGTAAAGTGTATGTTAGTCTTGAAAACAGCTTGCTGTTCGCTCCAGGTTCCTGGGACGTCGCACCTAAAGGACAAGTGGCCTTAGAAAATTTAGCACGCGTACTCGCTGAAAACAATGACATTAGTGTATTGGTAGAAGGGCATACAGACAATGATCCGTATCGAGGGCAGAGTCAGGTCCGTGATAATTGGGATTTGAGTGTGATGCGTGCGACTAACGTGGTTAAAATATTAACTACGAATCAAGGTTTAGATCCGGAGCGTATAACTGCGGCAGGACGTGGCGAATTCATTCCATTAGTGGAAAACGATACCCCTGAAAATAAGGCCATTAACCGTCGCACGGAAATCATATTGACACCGGACTTAACGGAATTGGCCAACCTACTGGAAGGCGGAAATTAAATTTTACAGGAACTGGGCTTGCACCAGCTCTTCGATTTTCTTTAATCCCACTATGGCAATGTCGTAGTGGGATTTTTCTATCTGGTGGTGACCACTGATGTAGATGGTCTCAAAGCCCAATTTCTCAGCCTCTTTAATGCGTTGCTCTACACGGGTAATGGGACGAACTTCACCAGTCAACCCAACCTCACCTGCGAAACAGACTTTACCTGTTATGGGTGCGTCACCGTTTGAACTTAAGATTGCAGCAATCACCGCTAGATCGAGTCCCGGATCGTCTACCTTTAGTCCACCAGTAACATTCAGGAAGACGTCTTTTTGACCCAATCTGAAGCCACAGCGCTTCTCCAGGACCGCAAGTAGCATATTGAGTCTACGTGTATCAAATCCTGTAGTTGAACGTTGCGGTGTTCCATATACAGCCGTAGAGCAGAGCGCTTGTAATTCAATCAGCATAGGACGTACACCTTCCACCATCACAGCAACCGCATTTCCGCTTAGACCTTCGTGTTGTTTTGTTACAAGCAATTCGCTTGGATTCTCGACACCGTAAAGCCCGCCTTGTTCCATAGTGTAAAGACCTATTTCGTGAGTAGAGCCGAATCGGTTCTTATGTGCACGAAGAATGCGGTAAAGTAGGTTAGGGTCGCCTTCAAATTGGAGCACGACATCCACCATATGCTCTAGAATCTTAGGCCCAGCAATACTGCCCTCCTTATTAATATGACCTATGAGTAAAACAGGCGTACCCGTCTCTTTAGCATAGCGAATGAAACTCGCCGCACTCTCACGAATCTGTGCTACTGAGCCAGGCGTACTTTCTACGTGCGGTACGTGCAGTGTTTGTATTGAATCTACAATCACTAAATGCGGCCGGACCGATTTTAAGTGGTTGAAAATAGCGTCCGTCTTTGTCTCACTGAGCAAATACAATTCACTTACCGCTTTTCCGATCCGCTCGCCGCGTAATTTTATTTGTGAAGGGCTTTCTTCTCCCGAAACGTAGGCTACTGTGCCGCTAAAACTAAGGGCTAATTGGAGTAAAAGCGTACTTTTTCCGATCCCCGGTTCGCCACCCAAAAGGGTTACAGATCCTGGTACAACGCCGCCGCCTAAAACACGTGAAAACTCAAAATCTTGAATAGGGAAGCGCTGCACGCTGGTGTGCTCAACGTCTTCAATGAGAATGGGCTTTGCTGCCGCTTGTTCACCGCTCCATGCACGTGGGTCCGGTTTACTTTTTATCTCAACTTCCTCAACGAGCGTGTTCCACTCCTTACAGCCCTGGCATTGTCCCATCCACTTGCTGTGTTGAGTGCCGCACTGGGTACAATTAAAAATACTTTTCTGCTTTGCCATGAGGAAGACTTATTTTCTTCCTGCAAAATAGAGAAAAACAAAGCCTATGGCGCCGGTAAAGACGAACATTAAACTTTGAGAACTATGAATAAGGGTAGCGAAGGATGTGCCGATAAATGGTGAGAGCCCTAAGACAACAAGCGCTTTAGAGACTAAATAATGGTATGCACCGATCCCTCCCGGTACCGGAATCACGAACCCTAACCCCGCTGCTACACTCACAAAAAATGCTTGTTCGGCGCCGATGCCTTGAACACCATCTACAATACTGAAGCCAATCGCTATGGTCACCACATAACAGGTCCAAATCCCTACAGAATAAAACCAAAAAAGAGGTTTATTATGAACTGAACGTAAGCTACGCAAGCCGGTAATCATCCCTGTGGTAAATTCTGCAACTTTCTGTGCCACGCGCCATTGCATCCATGCTTTACGAGTGAAGATCACTAATGCAATTATCGCGACCAATACGACTGCAATACTTACAGTACCTGTCAGGGAAAGCTCTGGAATTTGAGCGCCACTTTGCGTCATGAAATCTCGCAGTTCATCGCCTGAAATAACCACGGTACTTAACGTGACTATTGCAAATAATAACGTGTCGACTACGCGTTCTAAAACGACCGTACCTACTAGCTTATCAATGGGAACCTTATCTGTTCTGTGCAGCGCGGTACACCGCGCTACCTCACCAACGCGAGGTGTAACTAGATTTACTAGGTAGCTGAAGGCAACTGCAGAAATAGCGCGCATGCCTTTTACCTGGTAGCCTAAACTTTGCAGCATTTGCACCCAGCGTAAACCGCGAAAAACGATAGCTAAAAACCCGATACAAGTAACTAGCAGTAGTCCGCTTAATGGTACCTCTTTAAGGTTGTTCCAAAGGTCTACAGGATTAACATTTTTGAAGGTCAGGTAAAGCAAGGCAATTCCAATACTCAAAAAGAGCACATATTGCACCGTCTTTTTTACCCAACCCGCCATTAAATGATGCGATTGGTTATCTCGTTTGGAAAAACGATGCTTGGTTTGAAAGATTTGGCTTCTTCCGGACTCATTTGTGCATAGGCAATGATGATGATGATATCGCCTTTTTGAACGCGACGAGCGGCAGGGCCGTTCAAAGTTACTTCCCCTGCGCCAGGAGTACCTGCAATGGTGTACGTATCGAAACGTTCACCGTTATTGATGTTTACGATATAAACGCGCTCTCCGGGTAAAATTCCGGCGGCGTCCATGAGTTCCGTATCTAGGGTAATAGAACCGATATAATCCAGCTCTGCTCCTGTAACATGAACGCGATGAATTTTACTTTTTACAACCTCTATTTGCATGCGGCAAAAGTAGTTTAAAAAAGAGGAAGGTTGTCAATGAGTCGGACTTTTCCACATTGAACAGCAGCAAACACTCTAGCGGGACGGGAAGTGTTGAATTCCTCTAAAGGTTGAAGAGTTGCCGCATCACAGCAGCTCACATATTCCACTTGAATGGAAGGTATTGCATTCAAGGCTTCAGTGCACTGGTTTTCAAAGACTTTTGGTGAATTTCCATGTAGTTTAAGTCTAGAAATGCTGGCGCTTAATACCGCATAAATTTGCGCAGCTTCTTTGCGCTCCTGTGGCAAGAGTCGCATGTTTCGGCTGCTCATCGCCAGGCCGTCTGCTTCTCTAGAAATAGGTCCGGGTACGATTTCTACGGACCAGTCCTCATTCGTAACCACTTGCTTAATTATGCTTAGTTGTTGGTAGTCCTTTTCGCCGAATACGGCAAAATCGGGTTCAATTAATTCGAAGAAACGGGTAACTACTGTCGCCATACCTTCAAAATGACCCGGGCGGCCTGCACCTTCCATGAAGTGGTCTAAACCATTAAAGTCAAAGCGCCTGGATTTTAATCCGTCAGGGTATAGCATTTGCGCACTAGGTAGAAAGACTGCATCACAGCCCAACGCTTCTAAAGCGCGCAGATCAGCTTCAAGTGTGTTTGGATAGGCCGCAAGGTCTTCGACTTTATTGAATTGTGTGGGATTCACATAAATACTGACTATTGTCCTGTCGCATATCGACTGACTCAGACGCACTAAACTGAGGTGTCCATCGTGCAATGCGCCCATCGTAGGAACAAAGCCCGTTTTTTTTTCACGCTCTTTTGATTTCCAGCGCGCTAACTCCTCAATGCTACGAATGTGTTCCATAAGTGTTAAAAGGGCTCCAAATCTAGGCCATTCTTTGATATAAAGGGCGAAAATAGGTATCTTTGCACCCTATTTAAAATATACTTTCTCCTATGGAAAGCAAGCGCGTCTTATTCGTTTCACAAGAAATCCATCCTTATTTACCTGAAAACACCATTTCAAGTACGACTCTAGCTTTGGCTAAGAAGACGAACGACAGTGGTCACCAGGTGCGCGTTTTTATGCCACGTTTCGGTGTCATTAACGAGCGTAGACACCAGTTACACGAGGTGATCCGTCTAAGCGGGATGAACGTTGTGATCAACGATATGGATATGCCGCTGATTATTAAGGTGGCCTCAGTTCCTGGAGCGCGCATGCAGGTATATTTTATTGATAATGAGGAATACTTCAAGCGGAAGTTCACTTATGCAGACGCTGATGGCAATCAGTTTGAAGACAATGATGAGCGTACGCTCTTCTTCTCAAAAGGTGCCATTGATACCGTGGAAAAATTAGGTTGGAAACCAGATGTGATTCACGTTCACGGCTGGATGTCGGCTTTAGTTCCGATGTACTTGCGCCTGTTCCAAGCAGATAACCCTATTTTCAAGGATGCAAAGATTGTCTTCTCTGCCTATGACAATGGCTTTGATGGAACTTTAGGTCCGAAGCTAAAAGCAGGAATGGAGTTTGATGAAATAGATCCAGCGCTTTGTGAAGGATTAGATGCGCCTACCTGCGAGGATTTACAGCTTTTGGCTGCTAAATATGCAGATGTAGTGATTCTAGGCGAAGAAAATACCGGACACGTTGAAGAATTCTGTAAGGCAAATAACATCCCTTGTATCGACGGAAAAAACTTCCCTGAAGATCCCGCAGAAGCCATCAAAGTATATGAATCGTTACTGGTTGAAGAAGACGTTGAATAAGTCGCTATTAGGATTCCTAGCCTTCGTTGGGCTGGCCCTGTTAAGCAGCAGTTGTGAAAAAAGCAACGGCGAAATTGGTGCTGGAAAATTTGTTGAGGATCGTCCTGAATTAGGAGAGAAATTAACCTACAATGTCGTTTCGTACACAACGAATTGGGACAGTATCACTACTAAAAACCCGGGCGCGGTTGCCTTAGGTAACCTCAACGACCCCATCTTCGGAAAACTAAATGCGGCCTTTACGTCACGCGTTTTACTGTCAAAACTATCCCCGGATTTTGGTGACAGTACGATCTGTGATTCTGTAAAAGTTCGTCTTACCTATCAAAACACCTATGGCGTTCGCGGAGATTCTATTCACCTGCAAGTTTTGCCAGTGATTGAGCCGATGACGGATACGATCAACTATTACAGTAACAATCTACCTGTTTTGGGACCTTCTATCATGGATACGACGCTAATGATAGACCCAACTGTTCCTGTGTACAATGGTATAGATACTAGTGTGGGTTACCTCACTTTTGATCTTGACCCTGCTTACTTCCAAGAAAGTCTCTTCGATCCTGCCATTGCAGGTGAAGATTTTTTAATAGATAACGAAAGCTACGTGGAAGCGGTTCCTGGTTTGCATTTCAGAGATGCCGGAACGGGAACTAGTGCCCTATCTTTTATCAACCTTACAGCTTCCGGCAGCTTGATCCAATTATTCTATCATACCGGATCTCAAGATACCGTTCCGAAACTCTTTACGATGACCTTCGGGCAGAACTTTGGTGACCCAGGACTGTCCTTCAACACCTACGAGAACGATTTCACATCGGCTGATTTTGCCATGGATATGCAAGATACGGTCAATGGAGAAATGCTCACCTACACTCAAGGCGCTGGCGGTGCTCGCACAGTCCTTGAATTTCCAGGTTTAGATACGCTCATCGGGAAAGG
>NYXD01000050.1 GCA_002685435.1 Cryomorphaceae bacterium
CCTCCAAAACGACTTTGATAGCCCTCATGCAGTTTTAAGGCTAGCGCTTCAGCCCCCGGGCGGCGAATTTCATCTGCGGTATACACGTGAATAAATGGATCCATCTGCTCGGCGATTTTTGCAATCTCTGCAGTGAAAGGTTTTGCCCATGCATTCAAATAAATATGATGGTTGATGATTTTAGACACTGCATTTTCTAGATTGATCTGCACGTCCATTTCATTTACGATGCGGTCATTGAGCTGTGCTACCACATCTGCATTTGCGTAATTACGGACACTATAACCACCATCTGCAAGATGATTTGGGTTTTCGCTCGCTCCATGATCGGCTGTGAGGTAGATGATATAATCCCCTTTGCCCACTTTTTTATTTAGGGTACGAATGAGTTGACCTAACTGGGCATCCAGTTTTAAATACATATCGTGTACTTCACGCGATCGAACCCCCCATGTATGGCCTGCGTAATCTGGAGAAGAGAAACTCACACCTAAAAAGTCCGTGAATTCATCCTGACCTAAATCCTCTTCATCAAGAAGTAGTTCCGCCATGTCTAAAACCAATGCATTACCAACAGGCGTGTTTTTTAACATGCTCAGCCCTTTTAATTGGACCATCGCCTCCAGATTGTAGGGGAAACTCGAGCTGCCCTCGTTGTATTTAGGCTCGAAAGGATTTTCATCTTCCAGGCTATTTGTGTATTTCCGGGAAGCCATTTCTAATTTCCACCCTTTTTTCATCAAGAGCATCGCCTTTTCCTTTCTATTGTACTTTTCTACATAAACGGGTAGCGCATCGCTGTAATAACTGCTAGAAACGAAATGCATACCACCATCGAGCCAATATGCTCCATCTGCAAAGTGACCGGCAGGAAATATGGCTCCGCGATCTTTAACGCTTACACCGAAGCTTTTTCCTTGTTTATTGGTATGCAGCTTGATTCCATCGCTAAAGGTTAAGGCACGGAGATTTTTTGGGGACCGTCTACTGCTTTTTTCAACAGTTCCAACGGGGGTCACTGTGGTATCTTCCGCGCAATACATTTCGTAATTACTCCTACCGTCGAGCCAATCATTTGCAACAATGCCATGATACTTGGGCGTAGTTCCTGTCGAAATACTCGCATGTCCTGGACCGGTATAGGTTGGAACATAATTATAATGCGTATTGGCATAGCTGAAGCCGCTATCGAGCAACATTCGAAACCCGCCATCTCGGGCAAATTGATCATTGAAACGAATAAGGTATTCCGCGCGCATTTGATCTACTACGACCTGCACAACTAATTTAGGTTGTGCCCAAAGACCACCATATACACTGCTAATTAGGATTATCCCAATTGCTCTTCTAAAGCTTCTTTTTTGATATTGCATGCTTCCCATTCTTCCATTTTGGCTGAAAGTGCAGCCTTCTTTTGTTCGTATTTAGGATAAAAGTCTTGATTTGCCATCAATTCTTTACAAGCGATGGGATCGGCCAGTTGTTCGTCCCAAACCCTTATGGCTTCTTCTAACTCTTCAACAGCTTGTTCTATAGCTTCTAAGTTACGCGTTTCATTGCGCAATTCCTTTTCAAATTTCTTCCGATCATTGTACGAAAGTCCATTATCGTCTGGTGCGTTTTTTTTCGCTTTCTGTTTCTTGGCTATAGCCGATTTTGCCTCGACTTCGCGCATCGTTTCCATTTTGCGGTATTCCAGATAATATTCGATTCCACCGAGCAGTGTTTTTACTTTGTGGTCCCGGAATTCTATCGTTTTAGTTACCAGACCTTCTAAAAACTCACGATCGTGACTGACTACCAGTAGTGTCCCTTCAAAGCTTAGTAAACTGTTTTTTAAAACATCTTTACTGTTCATGTCTAAGTGGTTGGTAGGCTCATCCATTACTAAAAAGTTAATAGGCTTGAGCAGCAGCTTACAAAGCGCTAATCTACCGCGTTCACCACCACTGAGCACCTTTACTTTTTTCTCAACATCCTCTCCACGAAACATAAACGACCCCAGCATGCTGCGGGCATGCTTACGCATTTCTTCAGGTGAGGCATCCTCAATAGTTTGCAGGGCAGTTTTGTTACCATCAAGTTCGTCTGCTTGATCTTGAGCAAAATAACCGACCAATACATTGTGACCNAATTCNAAAGTNCCCTCAGAAGATATCTCTTTCAATAAAGCCTTCACCAATGTACTCTTACCTTGACCGTTCTGCCCGACAAAGGCGACGCGATCGCCGCGTTCGATTTCTAAATCGACCCCTTTTAATACCAATTTGTCGTCATAGCTTTTACCAACACCTTCCGCCTTAGCCACGACCTTACCGCTTCGCGGGGCAGGTAGAAATCTGAAATGCATGGCAGAAGAATCTTCTTGATCCACCTCAATGCGCTCCATACGGTCCAATTTTTTAATCAAACTCTGCGCAAAAGAGGCTTTACTCGCCTTCGCTCAGAATCGTTCAATCAATTCTTCGGTTTGTTTAATCTCTCGCTCTTGGTTCTTAGCGGTTGCTAATTGCTTCTCNCGTAAATCNGCGCGCAATGTCAAATAGCGCGTGTACGGTGCATTAAAATCATAGATTTTCCCCATCATCACTTCAATCGTACGGTTCGTCACATGATCCAGAAACGTTCTATCATGACTCACTACAAGTAGTGTCTGATTGCTCTCACTCAAATGCTGCTCAAGCCACATAATACTTTCAATATCCAGGTGGTTTGTGGGCTCATCGAGCAACAATAAATCAGGCTTTTGGAGCAGTAAACGGGCCAATTCTGCGCGCATACGCCAGCCACCAGAAAAAGTATGGAGCGGATTTTCAAAAACCTCTGGTTCAAAGCCTAGCCCTTTCAAAACCAACTCAATATCGGCATCTAAGCTATCGCCACCTAGTAAGCCAAAGCGCTCACTTAGTTCACTTAATTCGTCGATTAGGGCGCTGTATGAATCGCTTTCATAATCGGTACGAACCTCAAAGGCCGTGTTGATCTCCTCAATGCGAATATTGATTCGAGTAATTTCGTCAAATGCACTGCGGGCGATGTCCATGATGCTTTTGTCCATGTCCATCTTTAAATCTTGCCGTAAGAACCCAATCCGAGTTTCTTTGGCTTTGCTCATNGCCCCANCNTCNAGNGANTAATCNCCNGCNATGAGTTTGAGTAAGGTGGATTTTCCGGCGCCATTACGTCCCACTAGACCNATNCGGTCTCCNGGATTAATTTGNAAACTNACTTCATCGAAAATGGCGCGGCCACCGAANAATAGNGATGCTTTGTTAACTGCTAAAATCATTGTGACAAAAGTATCAAATGACCACACGACAACACCTAATTTTGTCCTGCATTTCAGAATAAATCCAAATGTTAAAAGGAACCAAACTCTACGCAATTACCCAATCTAAGTGTCCGCACTGCATGGAAGGGGATATTTACCCTCATAAGAACCCATATAACCTGAAACGCTTTTCTGAAATCAACGAACGCTGCTGCGCTTGTAATCAAAATTTCGAGCCGGAACCTAACTTCTATTATGGAGCTATGTACGTCAGTTACGGGTACACTGTAGCCTTATTCGTCGCAGTATATGTCATATTTGGTATTTGGATGGACTGGAGTATGTGGCCCACCATTACGGCTTTGGGTGTCATCCTGATACTTCTTGGACCTTTACTTTTTAGAATTGCTCGTACTACCTGGCTTTCATTATTTGTTCATTATGATCAAGCGGCAATAGAAAATTGGGACAAGACCAAGAAGGAAGGTAAATAAAGCGGGAGATAGCNTCTGTTAAGTTCAGCGNTCCCTCTGGAAGTTGCTTACTACTTTATCATTCGCTGCGGTTGACACTCTTCGAGCAAAGGTGTACCGTACATGAAATGTTCTACGAGGTTCTCGGCCAAATAGGGTGTCATTAAAATGGCTCGACTCCCCATCCCATTAAAAANCCAAACGTTTTTCTCTTTTGGATGCGGCCCAATCAGCGGTTTACGGTCCTTGACTGCGGGTCGTACTCCGGCCTTGTGCGTATGGGTTTCAAAAGATCCATCCCAGACCTTCTGAACATGTTCCTCTAGTTCAGATCGTTTTATAAGGCTAGGTCCATCACGGAACCCTTCCCACTCATAGGTGGCACCGACAAGCGCTTTATGGTTCCCTTCACCGATCATAAAGTGACCTTGATGAATACACTCCTTACCTAAATCATGTTCCAATTTAACGGTGATGACTTCCCCTTTGACGGGCGCAAAGCCAGTAACCTCCAATTTACTTTCACCTAAAGCAGACTGTGCGCCTTCACAGGAGATAACTGCATGTGCACCAAGCGAACCGTATTTAACACCATCACCGTGCGATTCTAGTTGGTTCCAGTTAAACTTCGCTTCAGTGAAATTACCACTAGCCTCCAAATTCCCTCTAACGGCCGCTAGCATTGTATTGACTTTAACTCGTCCGGTCTGTTTCATCAAACCAGAGCTGTGCTCGGCAATGATGTGTTCTGGAACATTCGAAATATCTTCTTCTAAGTAAGGGGAGAAGGAGGGGTGATCGGACTGCGCTATCCACTGATTTTGTTCACCAGCACTATGGAATACTCTTCGAATAGGTAGCGGCTGATAAAATTTATTACCGGTCCATTTTTCCATCGCTGGATACACTCGTTGAAGTGTCTCGATCATTTCGTCCGCCTTCCAAACTTTTTTCATACGTTTTAAAACGACGGGGTTCCATAGCCCTGATGCGACTACCGAACTGTGATTCTCCAGGGGTAAGTCAAACATATGCACGCTCGCGCCATACTTCATTAAAGTATAACTTAATACGGAGCCTGATATACCTCCACCAACAACGATATAATCTACGTACTTCATAAAAGCAAAACTCCCGCTACAAAGGTAGCAGGAGTTTTTGTGTTTTGCTCGTAATTAGATTCGATTAGAAAGTCCACATGTCGTGTTCTTTGTTTCTCAAATCCTCTTTAATGGCTGCAGCCTCAAGTAACTGATTCATAGCACTGTTACGCTTGTAATCTGCAATGGTACGGTCATAGACATTGTCCATTTTAGTAATTACAGCATTGAACTTACGCAAGTGCATAATCTGATCAAAAGTCAGGCGCTGATTATTGTTTTTTTCATTGTATGCTACAGCAGTTGCCATGGCATAACGTGCATCTGGGAACCAGATCCAGAATGGATTGTAAGTTAATGATTGGTTTCGCGGATCGCGAACTTCTGGAGCAATACCGATGATTCTATTCTTCAGCTCACCACGTTGCTTATCAAAATACCAGTCACTTTTTAAATGGTATGCTACAACAGCATTAGCCTTTATTGAAATGGTATCTATCGCCAATGGTGGACCAAAAGGATCCTCAGGATTTGGAATAGTATCATACGATTCTATCTTTTGACGAACTTCCGCNACCGTCATTGGTAATTCGAAACGGTCGTCAAGGAAAATTTCCGTAATGGTATTTTCAGTAATGATTCCATCAACCAATACATCCCACAATGCTTTACGATCTGGCATTGGCTTGATCGGATAGTATAATGAAAGATTGATTTTTTCACGCAAGTCAATACGCTCCCAATGACGCTCAGACCACAACATATCGTCTTGACGAAGATATGGGTAAGGTACTACGCGATTGTTGCGATAGTGTTTACTTAATTCAGGAACGATACCATCGTCAGATGGGTCTAAAACCTGTGCTTGCGCAGTATTCCCTAGGGCCAAGCCCAAGAAAACAACAGTCAATAAAAGCGATTTAACTCGTAACATATTAGTTCAAATCAATAGTAATAGGCGCAACCTTTGGTTTAATACCTTTCGCGGTAGTCGCCTTGATGTTTCTAATAATAACAGGTGTACCGGGTTTAGCTTTATCTAAAGCTGCTTTAGCATTAGATGAGAGCGAATTCCCTTTACAATCGATTGGTGCGAAAGGAGGTACAATAATTTGGAATGCAGTGACACGTAAAGGTAGTTCAAAATCAAAGTTTTGGAACTTAGCATCCACCTTAGCTTTCTTCAAGAGACCTGCGGACATAAGACCTTCAGTTTTCCCGAAAACTTCTCCAGAAGCACCAGGTAGCTGCTTAACACGGAACACCTTCGATCCCATATTTTTTGTATTGTCACCGTCTTTGACACTAACGCTAATCTTTAATTCTCCACCTCTTTGTCTTGTGACATCAGCAATGTATCCATTGCCTGACTTCTTTACACCTGCTCCAGATACAATAAGGTTCGCAGGATCTACACCAGGTACAGAAACCTCTAATGGATTATCAACGCCACGGTAAAGAACGTTCATTTTCGTTGGTGAAATAACTACGCTAGGAGGAGCTACATTATATGATTCTGAGATCGGATATTCTTTCTTCTCTCCGTTTGCTTCAAGAATGATTGTACCGTTCCACTCGACAGTTCCCGTGCGACTTGCTGGGAATTTTATAGTAGCAACGCCACCGCTAACGTTCTCAGGNTCGAGAGCTTCACCGTTAATTAAGAATTCAGGGTCTTTTGTATCATCAAACGCTGCCAAGAATATTTCGGCTTCGTATTCATCACCTTGGGTAACGAATTTAGACTTCGGCATAACTACAGCGCGGACACCTGTGACTTTAATATCTGACGCATCTATATTCTCGTGTAAGAAACCGATCACGTTCGCTTCAGCAGTTCTAATATCGCTTTGCATGCTCGTTAAGAAGGTCATTACAGAGATGAGCGGATAGTGCTCGAACTTTGATTTCTCCCAGCTCTCTGCGGCACCATCGTGCATACGGTCACTCAAATCAAATGAATTCGTGATCGCTGAAGCTAATGATGAATTGTCGCCTGCTTCATTCACAAGAAAATCTCTAAAATCAGCCATCGAAGCTTTTAGTTCAGAGCCTCTTTGTTCAACAAGGAAGTAGTTGGCAGCAGCCTCACGATCATCCATTTTCGCAGGTTTACCAGGAACCTCTTCATCTTCACCGCCACCGCGCTCCATGAGCTCGGCTTTCATGGTTTCAATAGTATTGTAGAGATTATCAGACTTCGCTTTTACTGCGAGTGCTTTATCTCTCCATGGTCCGGCTTTCACCTCATTCTCATCAGCCGCTCTCTTAAATGCCGCGTAAAGTGAGGCGTTTTGGCCTTCTACAGTTTCGATCGATGCTTCTTGACCAACCATAACCTCATAGAAAGCATCCATAACCTCACGCGATACGTTAAGGGCTAAAAGTGCTGTCAACACGAGGTACATCATGTTGATCATTTTTTGACGTGGTGATAAATTTCCTCCTGCCATTTTTAGTCTTTTTGTTTAGGGTTAATTAATGGGATAGTTNTGNGTATCCGATTATTTTCCCATAGCAGTTAGCATNCCACCGTAGACACTGTTGAGTGACTCAAGATTGCCTTGCAAGTTTTGGAGTTGCGATGCAAGACCTTCTGCGTTATTAGAAGCTCCGCTCAATTTTTCCATAACATCATTTTGACGTTCAACCTGAGCAGTTGCGTTCTCGAGCTGAACCGCATACAATGCATTCAGATTTTCCATATTACTAGCGGCACTGTTCAGTTGCTCGCTGTATGCTGCTGTAGCACCAGCGGCATCGACAGCACCAGACAAAGAACCTGCTGTTTCGCTTAGTGAGCGCATACCGTCACCAAGACGCTCAATTAGTGCTGAATCGATACCACCGTCTTGTAAAGCAGTATCTAATTGCTCTGTAACACTTAATGCACGTTCACCACCGTCGCCAGTTGCTAGCTCAGGGTAAACTAAAGACCAATCGTAATCTGTTGCTGGTTTTTCAAACGCTGAAAACAAGAAGATCACGGCTTCTGTTCCAAGACCAACAACAAGCATGTAATTGGCACCTTCCCAGTGCATGATTTTAAATAGGGCTCCTAAAATCACAACAGCCGCACCAATACCGTACAGTTTTGCCATGAAGTTCTTAAATCTCTTACCGTTTACATCAATTAGTGCCATAATTCAAAGTTGTTGTTGTGAGTTATTAGTGATAGGGTTGTATTAAAAGTCTTTTAGATCACGACCAATAAAGCTTTGGACGGTTCTGAAGCCGATGTAGCTTTTAGCTGTATCCTGGTATTCATAGTCTCTTGCACCGAGTTGCATAAAGTATGCAACATCTTTCCATGAACCACCACGAATCACTTTGCGCTTCATCGTTTCAGTTTCGTCTTCGAATGCATTGTACTGAAATTCGGGAGCTACGTCGCTCGCAAAAGCGTAAGACTGAACGTCAAAAGCAGTTGAAGTCCATTCGCTCACGTTTCCTGACATACA
>NYXD01000051.1 GCA_002685435.1 Cryomorphaceae bacterium
AAATAGGCAGCGTGTGGACCACCGTAACCCAATGGAATTCCAAAGCGTTGCGTCGTACCGACGACTGCATCTGCCCCCCACTCTCCCGGAGGCGTCAGTAAGACGAGCGACAATAAATCTGCAGCAACGACTAATTGGACTTCAGCCGAATTACATTTCGAAGCGAATACACGGTAGTCTTCGACTGATCCGTCAGCATTAGGAAATTGAACAAACGCACCAAAGAATTCTTCGGTAGGTTCGAACGTTTTGTAATCTCCAAAGACTAATTCTACACCGATGGGTGCTGTGCGCGTTTGCAATAATTCAATACTCTGTGGGAAGGTTTGTGCATCCACAAAGAACTTCGATGCACCTGATTTCTTTTTGGCACGTGGCATCGCTCCATAGAACATGCTCATGGCTTCAGCCACCGCAGTTGCTTCGTCGAGCAACGATGCGTTTGCGAGCTCCATTCCAGTTAGATCGACCACCATCGTCTGGTAGTTCATCAAGGCCTCCAAACGACCCTGTGCAATCTCCGCCTGATACGGCGTGTAGGCCGTGTACCATCCGGGATTCTCTAATATATTTCGTTGAATGACACCGGGAAGTACCGTATTGTGGTAACCCATTCCGATGTACGTTTTGAACACGCTATTCATTTCACCTAAAGCGGTAATGTGTGCCGCGAACTCTGCTTCGGTCATTGCCGGAGCGAGATCCATTTCCTCCTTAGAGCGAATGGTGGGCGGGACAGTTTGATCGATCAGCGTGTCGATAGAATCAACACCAATGGTAGTTAGCATTTGATCAACATCAACAGCTTTGGGACCAATGTGTCTGTAGGCAAACGAATTGCGCTTCATATTCTGTTTGTTTTAGAAAGAACAAAATTACATCACAGTTCGCGAACATACCTTACTTTTAAGCGTGTAACACGATGGGAAATTTCAACGTATTTATTAACACTTTTCAAGGCTTCATTCGCACGTTTGTTTATGCAAATTTTTGGGTGGCCGGAGCCGTTTGGGGGTTAACCCGATTGAGCGAGGAATTGTTCAGCTATTCTGGTACTTCTATCGCGGTGCTNAATGCTGCTGCAACGTTAGTCGTTTATGGCTTTGCGCGATTGTTCGAGGGACCCGCAGCTATCGAAGGTATTAGCCGCATCAGTCAATGGCGTCAAAAGATGCCGAAAACAGCCTTGCTCAGTATGGGCTTAGGTGCAGCCGCTATTCTTTTTGAACTCATTCGAATCAATGAAGCTTCGCTTAGCGGTCACTATGCCCTTGCAGGTGCCTTTGCCCTATTGTATCCTTTGCCATTTATCTTAAAAAATAAAGGCGGCGGATTGCGCTCAGTACCTGGACTCAAACTCATTCTTATCGCCCTAGTATGGGCGTATGTTACTGCCGTTATTCCAGCCCTTCGTGCAGGNGTAGATTGGTGGTGGCCGTTTATCGAGCGTTTTTTATGGACTGCAGCACTGACTATCCCCTTTGATGTGCGCGATGCGGAATTGGACGCTAATTCTATTCGAACCCTGCCCCACCTCGTGGGATCGAAAAATAGTGTTTGGGCAGCCAACGCGTTGCTTTGGCTGAGCTTTCTCATTTTAGTGTATTATTTCGAATTGCCGTGGGGACCAATGACCGGGCTCTACTTATTTTTTAGTACTGTACTTATCAAATCTTACCCGAAGATGGGAGACTTGTACTACAGTTTTTTAATTGAAGGGCTCCCCTTTCTACTTTTGGGCCTATGGTTCCTTTTACCCTACCTTTAGACTCCCCAAAACAACATTCTATGAACGCATTAGATCCAGCTTACGCTTCATCGCTTGATGCAGCAGATACACTCGCTGCTTTTCGCTCAGAATTTCACCTACCTGTGATCGACGGGAAACAGACTTTGTATTTCACTGGAAACAGTTTAGGGCTCATGCCGAAAGCCGCTGAAAAGTATCTCAAGGAAGAATTAGAAGATTGGAAAAACTGGGGTGTAGAAGGGCATTTTCATGCACGTCGTCCTTGGATGCCGTACCACGAATTTTTTGCTGAAAGTCTATCAAAAATCGTTGGATCGAAGCCGGAAGAGGTGGTTGTAATGGGCTCACTTACGAACAACCTTCACTTGCTTATGGTGAGCTTCTTTAGACCTGCGGGGCAACGAACGAAAATCTTGTGTGAAGCAAAAGCATTTCCCTCGGATCAATACGCTTTGGCCTCCCAACTGCGCTTTCATGGATTGGATCCTAAAGAACATCTCATAGAGGTGGCGCCACGCAAAGGAGAGCACCACATTCGCAAAGAAGATTTTATAGCCGCTATTGATGAACACGGCGAGGAAATTGCTATGATGATGATTGGCGGAGTGAATTACTACACAGGGCAGGTGATGGATATGAAGACCTTGACCGCTCATGCACAAGCTAAAGGAATTATTGTAGGTTGGGATCTAGCGCACGGTGCGGGGAATATTGATATTCAATTGCACGACTGGAATGTAGATTTCGCTGCTTGGTGTCATTACAAATACATCAATTCAGGTCCAGGGGCTACTGCCGGCTACTTTGTACACGAACGTCATCATGACGACGCAAATATCCCGCGATTTGAAGGTTGGTGGGGACACGATAAAGCGACCCGGTTCGAGATGCCGGAGACCTTTGTACCCATCCCGACTGCTGAAGCCTGGCAATTGTCCAACGCACCCGTAATGGCTATGGCGCCGCTTCGCGCGAGTTTAGATTTATTCGACCGAGCTGGCGCAGAAAACCTTCGTGCAAAAAGTAAAAAGTTAACCGCCTATCTTCAAGAGGTTCTAGAAGAAGTTGCGCGCGTCTCTGGTAGTGATTTTGAAATCATTACACCAGCAGAGGAGCGCGGTGCACAAATCTCACTTTTAGTACACGGCTATGGTCGTCCACTGTTTGATTACCTAATGGATCAAGGCGTAATAGCCGACTGGCGCGAACCAAATGTCATCCGAATGGCACCGGTCCCATTGTACAACAGCTTCGAGGATGTTCGAGCCTTCGGAATCATTTTACTCAACTACTTGAAAGAACAGGACGCATGAAAAAGGCAATCGTCGTAGGTGCTGGATTAGCAGGATCTTATATCGCGTATACACTAGGCCAAAAAGGGTATGCTGTTCAGGTGTTCGAAAAACGACCCGATCCGCGTAAATCGGTTTACGGAAGTGGCCGCTCGATCAACCTCGTAGTCAGTGATCGCGGTTGGACCGCATTTAAATATGCAGGAATTGAAGCTGAAATTCGCAAGATTACCGTGCCGGCTTACGGGCGACAAATTCACGATCTGGAAGGCAACCAGAGTTATTTTCCATACAGTATTGAAGGAAAGGCTATTCACAGCATTAGCCGTTCTGAATTGAACCAAACCTTGGTCGAATTGGCAGAAAAAAATCCGGCCATATCCGTCCGATTCGAACATTTCTGTACCCACATCGACTTTGAACTCGGAGAAGTGACCTTTGATTGCAAGGGTGAAGCCATTAAAGAACGTGCAGACCTTATTATCGGTGCAGACGGAACCGGATCTGCGGTTCGCGGGGCAATGATGAAGCAACCCCGATTCA
Organism: Cryomorphaceae bacterium; assembly: GCA_002685435.1. Next base: position 3,586 of record NYXD01000051.1, read on the forward strand.
ACTTTACACAAGAGTACATCGACAGCGGATACAAAGAAGTACACATTCCTGCCGCCGCGGACGGAAGTCCGCAGTTGAATCTAGATGCATTGCACATTTGGCCTCGCCGAGAATTCATGCTCATGGGACTAGCCAATACTGACAATGGGTTTACGGGTACGGTGTTCGCACCCTTTACCGGAGAATACGGTCTGGACCAATTAAAAACAGGCAAGGACGGTTTACGCTACTTCGAAAAGTACTTTAAGAATGCCATTCCGCTCATACCTAATTTAGAAGAACAATGGGAGAACAATCCAACTTCTGCCCTCGCAATAATCCGATGTAAACCCTACCATTGGGGCACTAAAACAGCCCTTATTGGAGATGCTGCACATGCCACTGTACCGTTCTACGGTGAAGGAATGAACGGCTCATTAGAAGATGCACGCGTATTCTGTGAATTGCTCGATGAATGGGGTCACGAAAATCTCGCAACGGTCATGGAGCGCTATACCGAATTACGCGTTCCGGCTGGAAATGCATTAGTAGATTTAAGTCTACGCAATTTTATCGAAATGCGCGATCTAGTCGCAGATCCTGCATTCCAGTTGCGCAAGCGTATCGAACAAAAAGTTCAGAAAAACCACCCGGAAAAATGGACCCCGCTGTATACTTTAGTCAAATTCACCAACATACCTTACCACGATGCAATGGCTGAAGGAGAACGCCACGATCGCATCATGGCTAAAGTGCTTGCTACCGAAAATATTGAGTCGCGCTGGGACAGTGACGAGGTAGAACAAATGGTATTAGACTTGCTAGAAACTACGGAGTAAACACACCACCAGTATTGATCCAGAGCACGCTTCCTTCGAATGAAGTGCGTTGAATATAGGCCCATACTTTTGCATTGTATACCGGATCTATTGCAAAGCCGTGCTCGTCTTCAAAGGCCCTTTTCTGTTCGTTTAATTGCTCTGGAATTTTACCAAAACCACCGAAATGCACGTCGTCTTCCCAATGCAGGTCAATTGATTTTTGCTGGGCACATTCTTTTACGCTCGCCTGTTCCTTTTTTGCCCCTTTGACCGCGCTAATGACGTGAACTTTAGTCGCTGAACTTTCCGGCATCGCCCATAGGATGCCCAAAACCGTAGCAGCCGTTCCACTTGCAATCAAAAGGTGATCCGGCTTGTGGTCCAATTCCGTCCAAATTTCACCGCAACCTTCAAAAGCGTGTCTTCCTGCGCCGCCTTCCGGCAATATTTGGGCCGATTCGCCGCCCCACTCCTGCAACTGCCGCGCAGTCGGAACCCAATCCATTTCGCGCAGCACTTTATATTCAGAACGAGGTATAAAATGCAGGTTCATGCCCATCTTTTCGCAGTACTTCAATGTGGGACTGTGCTGCGGGCTGAGTTCCTCACCACGAACCACTGCAATGCCTTTGATCCCTGCATGAGCAAAGGCAAAGGCCGCTGCACGAAGGTGATTAGAATGGGCCCCACCGAAAGTTAAGACCGGCCTCGAGGGATCTACCTCGCGAAAAAAGCCCTTTAATTTTCGCCATTTGTTTCCGGAAACATCGGGATGAATGAGATCGTCACGTTTCATCCAAAGGCTGCCGGAAGAAAAATCCAACAACTTTTCAGTGGGCGAAGGTGTTAGAAAGGGAAATGAGGATAAGTCCATGAAACAAAGCTAATGAGACTTACCTTTGAATGACCAAAAAAAGCGGCATGTTCAAAAAAGAATTGGACCCGGAGGACTATTACAAAACCCCTGAGGGGTACATCGTTTTCACGGAAAAATACCATTTGAAACGCGGCTATTGTTGCCAAAGCGGTTGCAAACACTGCCCGTACGGCTACGATAAAAAAACACACAGCATAAAAGGAACCTAAGTAGATGATGACCCCATTTCAAAAAGAAATTACCCAGGGCCTACCGGAACAACTGCCGGTAAAACGCAGCGTACCTGGAGATGTGAATCGTGCACCGAAGAGAAAGGATATTCTCACCGCCAAAGAGAAAAAATTAGCTCTAGAAAATGCACTGCGTTATTTTCCAGTTGAATGGCACAAAACATTAGCTGCAGAATTTTTAGAAGAATTGAAAACGTTCGGCCGCATTTATATGTACCGATTCAAGCCTTCGTACCAGATGAAGGCACGCCCCATTTCCGATTATCCTGCGAAAACACCTCAAGCGGCGGCCATCATGCTAATGATTCAGAACAATCTGGATCCTGCTGTCGCACAGCACCCTGAGGAGCTCATCACTTATGGAGGAAACGGCGGGGTATTTCAGAATTGGGCACAGTATGTATTGACCATGAAATACCTCAGCGAGATGACTGAGCAGCAAACGCTACACATGTACAGCGGGCATCCGATGGGCTTATTCCCTTCCTCAAAAGATGCTCCACGCGTGGTGGTCACTAACGGCATGATGATTCCAAACTACAGCCAGCCGGATCATTGGGAAAAATTCAACGCGCTGGGCGTGACGCAATACGGACAGATGACTGCAGGCTCTTACATGTATATAGGTCCGCAGGGTATCGTACACGGAACGACCATTACCGTTTTAAACGCAGCTCGCATGAAATCCACTGGCGGACCCGAAGGCAAACTTTTTGTCACAGCGGGTTTAGGTGGCATGTCTGGTGCGCAACCAAAGGCAGGTAATATCGCCGGTGTTGTAAGTATTACGGCAGAAATTAACGCAAAGGCGGCATACAAGCGCCACGAACAAGGCTGGGTGGACGAGATCACCACCAGCGCAGACGAAGCCATTGATATGGCTTTGGAATTCCAAGCAGCCAAGCGGGCAAGAAGCATCGCCTATCTAGGAAATATCGTCGACTTATGGGAACGCATGGTAGCACGTGATGTCCATGTGGACCTAGGTTCAGATCAAACCTCTTTGCATAACCCCTGGGCGGGCGGCTACTACCCTCAAGGCATGAGTTATGAGGAAGCCAATGCCATGATGGCTGAAGATCCTGCCACGTTTAAACAGCGCATTCAGGAAACATTGAAACGTCACGTGAATGCGGTCAATGCTTTGGTTGAAAAAGGCATGTATTTCTTCGATTACGGGAATGCGTTTTTATTAGAGAGCTCCCGCGCAGGAGCAGAGATCATGGATGAGGAAGGTGAATTATTCCGCTACCCTTCTTATGTACAGGACATTATGGGGCCGATGTGTTTCGATTACGGATTTGGCCCGTTCCGTTGGGTTTGTGCCACTGGAAAGAGCCAGGACCTAGATCGAACCGATATAATCGCAGAGCAAGTCTTGGAACAACTCATGGCAAAAGCACCGGCTGAAATTCGTCAACAGATGGACGATAACATCCGATGGATCAAAGGGGCTAAAGCCAATAAATTAGTGGTGGGATCGCAAGCGCGCATTTTGTACGCAGATAGTGAAGGACGTATTGAAATTGCTCGTGCCTTTAACAGGGCCATTGCCGCTGGAGAAATTGGCCCCGTAGTTTTGGGCCGCGATCACCACGATGTGAGTGGAACAGACAGTCCTTATCGCGAAACGTCCAACATCTATGACGGTTCGAGTTTTACGGCGGACATGGCTATTCAAAACGTGATCGGGGACAGCTTCAGAGGCGCAACATGGGTAAGCATCCACAACGGCGGTGGCGTCGGTTGGGGTGAAGTCATGAACGGCGGATTCGGAATGTTACTAGACGGTAGTGATGCCGCAGATCAGAAAATAGAAAACATGTTGCTCTACGACGTAAATAATGGAATTGCGAGAAGATCGTGGGCAAGAAATAAAGAAGCTATATTCGCCATTGAACGAGAAATGGAGCGCACACCTCATCTTAAGGTGACTGTCCCTAAACTCGTCGATGAAAATGTATTGAACAACCTAGATTTTTAACATGAAAAAGTTCTTTTTGGCCGCTATCGGCCTGAGTATGCTTGCAAGTTGTCAGCAACCGGCAGCAGTAGAAAACACAGAAAAGGGAATCCGTCTTGCCTATGTTCGTATCGAGTCTTTGCAGAGTCAATACAACTATTTCCAGGAATTGGTAGGTGAGCTACAGGCAGAAGAGGAAAAGATTGTTGTTGAATTGCAACGTCGTCAGCAAGAGTTGCAGACAAACATTGAACTCTACCAGCAGGAGGCGCCCAAAATGACGGCACGTCAGCGCGAAGCTAACGAAGCTGATCTTCGACGCGTACAACAAAATTATCTTCAAGTGGAGCAGGCGGCGCAAGGTCAAATGATGCAACGTCAAAATGATCTGACCGTAATGATGCGCGAAGACATGAACAGCGCCATTGAAACCCTCAAAGAAGAGCTGAATCTAGACTTCATCTTACTATATGAGGAAGGCGGTCAAATCATTTATGCAAACGATGAATACGACATCACTGAACGTATGGTGCGAATGTTGAATGAAAACCGTGAAAACCCTTCTGAAGAAGAAGCTACAGAAGCTACTGAAGAAGCTGCCGATTCTGCTGTTGTAGAATAAGCGAAAAAATATGAGCATAAAAAAGCCGGGCGCAAATGCGCCCGGCTTTTTTTTATTCGATCAACTCAACGCTCTGCCTAGAGGTAATAGCGGAATCCAACGGCACCACCTACGCCATAAGGCACTTCACGAAGACCGATATCCTCCTTGTTGATGGGTAGTAAGCCGTAGCGGAATTCTCCACGAACCGTAAGTGCTAGGTTGTTAGCTACTGTAAATTCATTGCCGATTGCAAAGCCAATGGATCCGTTAAATCCAGTCATATACTTTACTTCTGTACCGCGCTCGTACAACGAACCTAGCACACCCGTTGCTGCATCCGCTGGAAAATTGGGCGCCCCATCACCGATCCATTCGCGGCGTATGCCAGAATAGAATGTAAGGTCATACGAAGGGATCACTTGTAATGCCCAGACGTCCGTCATCTGAGTATGAAAAACGATTTGAATAGGGATGTTCATCGCATTGTAGGAGGTCTTTGCCGTAAAAGTGCCTATGGTATCCTGGAAGATTGCATTTTGATCAAAAACAGCAAATCCTTTGGTCAAATAACCACTGTGCTCTTGCGACCATCCAATTCCAATATGGAACATGCTTCGTAATTCGTAAAACAGCGAGAAGCCATAACGTTGGCCTAGCACTCCACCACCATCTTCATTCGTGAGGGCAAATAATTCCGTGCCGTCCTGCACGGGAGTATATAGGGCCAAGCGGCGACCGGCAAAAGAAGGCGCATAATTCGCCGCTATAGAAAACTTCGTATCGTTGATATCACTATCGGTATAGTACTCTATTGGCTCTGTCTTTTGAGCCATCAATGCTGCAGGGAATAAGGCGCTCACAAGGAGTGAACGTAAGGCTGTTTTCATCATGAGAATTCGTTTTTCCATTCTACCAATACTTTGTCTATACCCTCAGGATTTTTTCCTCCTGCCGTTGCAAATCCAGGCTGGCCGCCACCGCCGCCATTAATGTGTTTCGCTAAAGTTCGAACTGCATTGCCTGCATGCCATCCTTTACTTGCTATAAGATCATCACTTACACCAATACTCAAGGTAACCTTTCCCTCGACTACATTACCTAAAATAACCAACGTGCTTGGAGTGGATTTCAATTTAAAGACTAAATCCTTAACACTTCCTGAATCAAGCGAGGTACGGGCAACGATAGCTTTTGCATCATTAAATGCTACAGCGCTATTTTCCAATTCCTTCACCGCTCCCATTGCTTTTTCTTTACGCAATGCGTCAATTTCTTTTTGCGCGGCGGTCTCTTTTTCCTTTAACTGCTGTAATGCACTGGCTAAATCCTGCGGATGCTTCAACACCTCAGCCGCCGCGCGCAGTTTTGCGAGCTCAGCATTCACATAGTCTAGGGCTCCTTTACCGGTCACCGCTTCAACACGACGTACGCCCGCTGCAACAGCACCTTCAGAAATAAACTTAAAGAGTCCTATAGAGCCCGTGGCAGGTACGTGAATACCACCACAAAGTTCGACAGATGAACCAAATTTAATAGCGCGAACGGTATCGCCATACTTCTCACCGAAGA
>NYXD01000052.1 GCA_002685435.1 Cryomorphaceae bacterium
CTGTAATCGACATAAATACTGCTGAGAATCTTCTTGCCTTTGAACGATTTAAAATAGGGCAGGAGGTCAGCCGGTCTTCCAAGGTTGAATCCATGAAGTACAGTGGCCGAAAGTGGCAACGATTGACCCGCTGTAATGATAGTTGCTTCGTGCCCACAGCGTCGCAGTGCGGAAGCCGTCTCCTCCACTTGCACTGTATCGCCTCCCGGCTGTGTATACAGGGTTTTTCGTGCCAGAAGCACTACATGCATTATTCAGCGATCATGTTGTGCGCTTCTAATACATCGAGGACATCATCTGCATCAATATCATCAGAAAATGTCAATGGTTTGTTTGGCAAGGCAGTGTCGACACTCCAGTTTCCTTCGCCGAGCAAAGCATTAAGGTCCGATTGTACTTTGGCGATACATCCGCCACAATTGATTTTTGAATCTAGGGTCATCGTAAAGGTTTCTTATGAAGTCGCAGTGAATTAACTACCACGCCTAAGCTACTAAAACTCATGGCAATACTCGCCATCATTGGGGTTAATTCTAATCCCAGTGGGGCTGCCAAGAGACCCGCTGCAATAGGAATAGCAAAGAGATTGTATCCAAAAGCCCATAATAAATTGCCTCGAATGGTTTGCATGGTCAGGGTACTCAATTCGAAATAGTTTGCTAATTGCGGTAACCCCTCTCGCGTCAACACCACATCAGCACTCTCTTGCGCGACAGCAGTCCCATGCGCTAGTGAAACACCGACATCAGCGGCATTTAAAGCAATACTGTCATTAATACCGTCGCCTAGCATTAACGTACGGCCTCGCTTTTGATAGGATCGTACAAGATTTACTTTATCGTTTGGTTGCAATCCACTATGGTACTGCACTATACCCAAAGCTTGAGCTGTTTTAACAACCGCTTCTTCAACGTCTCCAGATGCGATTATGGGGGTAATACCACGTTGCTGCAGTTCACGAATTAAAAGCGGCGCATCAGGGTGGAGTGTATCTTCAAAAGATACTAATGCGATAAGACCGTCTTCCCTAAAGCATAGTGTGTGTGTGAATGGGGCGCTTGGAGGGAGTGTGCCTGTAATTTCAGTGAAAAATTTTCCCGAACCCATGTAGTACATAAGTCCATCAACCTTCCCTTGAATCCCTTTACCCGGTACTGCATTGAATCGCTTCACCTGAGGTAGTCCATCTACAGGTCCAAAGTAAGCGGCTAAGGCATGATTGAGCGGATGCGACCCCTTTTCATTTAAGGAGATAACGATTGAACGCAAGGCCTTATCATTCCAATCGATCGCTGTAACCACTGGTTTGCCTAAAGTTAGTGTGCCGGTTTTATCCAAGAGCGCAAATTTCACTTTACCCGCCAATTGTAATGCTGCAGCATCTTTGATCAACAATCCGTTCTTACTTCCTATTCCGGTTGCCGCTACGACGGCCAAAGGTGTGGCTAAACCCAGTGCACATGGACAGGCGATGACTAATACATCAATGGCATATACTATTGCCTTCTGCGAGTCAAATGCAAAATGCCACAACACCCCAGTAAGTAAACTCAAACCTAAAATTAGGGGAACAAAAACCTTAGAAATACGATCGGTTAATGCTTCAATAGGAGCAGCGGTGCCCTGAGCATCTACAACTGCATCGATGATACCACCCAAAGCGCTGCTTCGTCCAGTATGACTCACCCTTACTAGGAGTCCTTCCTGGCCGTTCATGGTACCGGCCCAAACTTTTGATCCTATTGCTTTTTCCACAGGTATAGGCTCCCCGGTAAATGTGCTTTCATCGATGGTACTCCTGCCTTCGACGACCGTTCCATCTACCGGCACGCGTTGTGCGGGTGGAATCCAAACCAATTGGTCCAATTCCAGCGATTCAACGGTTACCTTTCGCTGCACACCTGCATCCACCAAAACCGCTTCGTTGGGCTGTATGGAGAGTAGGGCATTTAATGCTTTACTGTTCGACAACTTTCCTCGGTCTTCCAAGAGCTTACCGATAAGTATAAAATAAACTATTAAGCCGGTACTTTCGAAATAGACCTGTTCGTGCCTTCCTGTAGCCCAGCCTACAATGGAATACCCGTAGGCAACTAAAGAGCCTAAACTCACTAGGGTGTCCATATTAGAATTGCCCATTTTAGCGAGTGCAAAAGCCTTCGCGTGAATGTTCCTTCCGAAGTACATGCTGAGTGCGGTGGCCAGTAAAAATTGCAGTACAATACTCCAGCTCTCATGCAGGTGCATCATGCCCACAATGAATAAAGGAAGGGCAAGCGCTGAAGCTGCAAACAATTCATTCCTTTTACGGTCCACCGCTTCTTTTTGATTTTTGATTCGCGTACCTGGACTTATGTAGCTCGTAGTGAGTTCGTACCCCGCCGCAGCTAAACTTTTTCGGAGTGCAGAAACATCCAAAACGTCGTTGTCTATGGTAGCTTTAAAGCTGCCGCTGGCATAGCGAACCTGAATGTTTTCCATACCAGGCGTGCCCTCTGCAATGCCGTGTGCACTGTGTGCACAACCTGCACAAGTCATTCCTGCTAATGCCCACTGAATTTGCTCTTTTGCCATGCTTCAAAGGTAGGTATTGCCGATGGTAAAAAGTATCTTTGAATTATTGCACAATTTGTTACGATCTCCATGAATCCACTTATAGATTTTCCGCCCGCGCCTTACAAAGCTTTAGCTTTTGACCATATTAAGCCTGAACATTTCTTACCTGCATTAGAGCATTGGATCCAGGTTGCTAAGGAACGTCAAGCAGCCATTGTGGCCAATTCTGAATCCCCCACTTTTGATAATACCGTGGTCGCATTAGAATTTTCCTCATTGGAACTAAATAAAGTGAGCAGCTGTTTTTTCAACCTTAATAGTGCTGAAACGAACGAGTCGATTCAGGAAATCGCACGCGAATTTTCACCAAAATTGACGGCATTTAGCAGTGAAACGTTATTAAACGAACCCTTGTTCCTTCGCATTCAAAGCGTTTACGAATCTGGGCAAGAACTAGACACAACAGAAGAACAACGCTTACTAAATGAAACCTATGAAAGTTTTGTCCGCAACGGTGCTGCACTCGAAGGAGAAGATCGCACGCGATTAACGGCTTTGAATGAAGAGTTGAGCACGTTGTCATTGACTTTTGGGGAGCATGTCTTAGCAGAAACAAAAGCGTTTCAATACCATACTGCAACCGTCGAGGATCTTCAAGGACTGCCAGAAGATGTCATTGAATCTGCGGCTGAACTGTGTGAGCAGCACGGCAAAAAAGGGTATCTCTTAGGTTTAGATATGCCGACCTACATGGCCGTAATGAAATATGCCGATCGCTCAGAATTGCGTGCCCATTTTTACCGTGCTTATGGTTCGCGTGCGGCCAAGGAAAACGAAAACAACAATGAACAGGTCATCAAAGATCTAGTCAATAAACGCATGGAGCGGGCGCAATTGCTTGGGTTCGATTCTCATGCCCAGCTGACCTTGAGCAAGCGCATGGCGAAAACGCCGCGTACCGTTTTAAACTTTTTGGATCATCTACTGGAGGTGGCTAAACCAGCCGCAGAGATGGATCTAAAGGCCGTTGCGGACTTTTCCGTGGCACAGGGCGCCGATCTACCCGTTCAACCCTGGGATTTTAGTTATTGGTCGGAAAAGTTGAAAATGGAGCGCCTTTCCCTCGATGACCAAGCTTTGAAGCCTTATTTCAAACTTGAAAATGTTTTAGAGGGGGCCTTTACTGTCGCAGGTCGGTTGTTTGGACTTCATTTCGCTCACAATCCTGGTGTACCTGTTTACCACGAGGATGTGGATGCATATGAGGTGTTTGATGCCGACGGTAATTTCTTGAGTCTCTTTTATGCAGACTTTTTTCCAAGAGCGGGCAAACGTGCCGGCGCCTGGATGACTAGCTATCAGAGTATGTATACTAAGGAGGGCTCAGAAGTACGTCCACATATCAGTATTGTTTGCAATTTCACACCGCCGACAGCTTCGAAGCCTTCACTGCTTACATTCAACGAAGTCACCACCTTATTTCACGAGTTTGGACATGCCTTGCATGGAATGATGGCACGTGGAACCTATCCGTCACTTACAGGGACGAGTGTGTATTGGGATTTTGTGGAGCTCCCTTCCCAAATTATGGAGAATTGGTGTTACCAGCCCGAAGCATTGGCACTGTTTGCAAAGCACTACGAGACCGGTACCATGTTACCTACGGAATATATTGATAAGATTAAAGAAAGCCAGACCTTCCTAGAGGGGTATATGACTTTGCGTCAACTTAATTTTGGTTACTTAGACATGAGTTGGCACGATAGAAAAGATTTATTTGAAGGAGATGTTGCTTCACATGAAAAGGCTGCAACTGAGCGAACTTCACTATTTGAGGCAGTTAAGGGTACCCGTTCCAGTACAGCCTTCAGTCATATTTTCCAGGGTGGATATAGTGCGGGATACTACAGTTACAAATGGGCTGAGGTACTGGACGCCGATGCTTTCGAGCGATTTGAAGAGGAAGGTTTGTTCAGCCCAAAAGTAGCCGCAGATTTTGCGTTAATCTTACAGAGTGGTGGCACTGTTGCTCCAGATGAATTATACCGAAAGTTTAGAGGACGTGATCCGAAGGTGGATGCGTTGATTAAGCGCGCTGGAATTTCGGCTTAAAGCAGACTGCGCACTTTGTATTGAAAACGCCAATACAAAGCAATTGCAGCAAGCAATAATCCGATCGCCAGCCCGATCCAAACACCTAAAGGACCAATGGCCATTACCACACCTAGGTAATAGCAAAGCGGTACGGCCACCACCCAATAGGCAATAAAGGCGATAATGGTTGGAATATTTACGTCCTGTACGCCGCGCAGTGCTCCCAAAGTGGTCGCTTGGAGTCCGTCCGGTAATTGGAAGATACCGGCAGCAATCATTAGCACAGCAGTATATTGTAAAACTTCAGGGTCCGAGCTGTAAAATTCAGGTGCGAGATTGCGAAAACCGATAAATAAGCACATGGTCACAACCATCATGGCTAATGTGAGATGAAACAAGCTTTGACCCGCTGTACGAAGCATGGGTATATCTCTTTTACCCAGTTGATTTCCCATACGGATGGTAGCCGCAGCGCCTATCCCACTTACCATCATGTAACTCACTGAAGCAATATTAAGTGCTATCTGATGTGCTGCTTGTTGCACCGGACCAATCATCCCGACAATTACGCCGCTCATGGCAAAGGCACCGGCTTCGAACACATATTGTAATCCGCTGGGCACACCAATAACCAGAATATCACGAATACTCTTCCATGAAATTTGGCTGCTGCGCCAATGGCTCCAATAGCTTGCGAATTTTTTGTGTTTACGGATGTACACGGCCATACCTGCCAACATAAGAAAACGCGTACTCAAGGTCGCAAGCGCTGCACCTGCTAGACCCAATTCTGGGAAAGGTCCCCATCCAGTTATCAGAGGGTAGTTTAAAAGAATGTTTAGCAAATTGGCGACGAGACTGACACGCATCCCTGCTTTGGTATCGCTCAATCCTTCGGCAAATTGTTTGAAAGCAAAAAAGCTCATCATCGGGATGATGGATAAACCGACCAAATGGATGTACGGGAGCGAAGCTTCAACTACGCGTTCGTCTTGACCCAATAGGTGCGCGAATTGAGCGAAAAGGGCAAGTACACCGTACACAAGCAATCCTAGTATTGAGTTTAATACGAGTCCGTTCTTAAAATAGTTCACCGCTTCGGCAGGGTCTTCTTTCCCATCAGCGCCAGCGACTAACGGTGTGAGGCCATAGGCAACACCGATGGCAAAAACCATGGGAATGATGAGTATAGAAACGGCTAGTGAGATGGCCGCTAAAGGGATTGTACCGAGGAACTTCCCCACCATTATGGAGTCAGCCACGGACACTAATGTTTGCCCTAATTGCCCAATCATAACTGGATAGGCCAATTTCAAGCTTATCCCGTATTGAGATTTATATGTATTCCATTGGTATGCCACTGCGGCTTAGAGATTATAGCGTTCTACCTCGCGGGTATAAAACGCCTCTGCCTCAGCGATCAATCCTTCCAAGATTTTTGTTAAATCTCCTTCGCTTTCATCACCGATATCATCTAACCACTTCACTTCATCGTTCTCAAGGTTGAGAATGAAAGAAGGAAATTCAGTGTGAACNATATATACTGCTTCTGGTAAATCAGTATTGTCTGCGACTAAGAATTTAGGAAAGTTCATTTGTATTCGTTTTGAATGTCAAAAGTACGTCTATTTACGTGCGAACGTACTTACATCGGTCGCACTAATTTCCGAACTACCTAAAATATGTAAGCGCTCTATGACATTTCTGAATTCTCGAATATTACCAGTCCAATCATAGCCTTGTAAGGCGGTTAAGCCTTCATTGCTAATCGTTTTTACAGGTACTCCATAATCGTGCGCGATTTGCTGTAAAAAATGATCGGCGAGTAAAGGAATATCGTCTCTGCGATCGTTTAATGCTGGTACTTCGATTAGAATCACACTCAAGCGGTGGTATAGATCTTCTCTNAATTTTCCAGCTTCGATTTCTTTTCTTAAATCTTTATTCGTAGCGGCAAGAACACGGACATTTACCTTAATGCTGCGATCGCCACCAACTGGGGTAATTTGATGTTCTTGTAATGCGCGTAGTACTTTGGCTTGCGCACTCAGACTCATATCGCCTATCTCATCAAGAAACAGAGTCCCTCCGTGGGCCAATTCAAATTTCCCTTTGCGGTCCTTTTGAGCACCTGTAAACGCACCTTTTTTATGACCAAAAAGTTCGCTTTCAATTAATTCTGACGGTATGGCNGCACAGTTTACTTCTACCATGGCATTTTTCGAGCGTGCACTTTGCTCGTGAATTTGATGCGCGACCAATTCCTTTCCAGAACCGTTGGGTCCTGTAATAAGAACACGGGCTTCAGACGGCGCGACTTTTTCAATAAGGCCACGTAATTCCATCATACCCGAGCTCTCACCGATCATGGTATATTTCTTACTTACCTTCTTTTTCAGCGTTTTGACCTCTTGTACTAGTGTTTTCTTTTCGAGTGCATGTCGAACGGTACTTAGTAATCGATTTAAGTCAGGAGGCTTCGGCAAATAATCGAAGGCGCCTTTTTTCAGGCAGTCAACAGCAGTATTAATATCACCATGTCCACTAATCATGATGACAGGAATTTCAGGATTTATGGCCATCATTTTTTCAAGGACTTCAACCCCGTCCATGTGAGGCATCTTTATATCACAGAAAACCAGATCCCAAGCACCGTCGCCAAAAACCTCTATGGCTTGCTTGCCATCTGCTGCTTCATGAACGTCGTTCGATGCATCCTCCTCTAAGAGTATCTTCTTTAGTACGCGACGAATGGCTTCTTCGTCTTCTATTAATAATATTCTGCTCATGTTTAATTTTTAAAGTGCACCGGATGTAGTATCGTCGTTTTCTGATGCAATATTCTCGCCAGCACCGACTATTCCATCACCGAATTGTTTAACCCGCTCAGGACCTTGCCAAACAGTGCGCTGTGGGAATGGAATAATGACTTTATTTTCACGGAATTCGCGATCAATCTCAAAGCGCAATTCGCTCTTGATCTTTTCAATATGAAATAGGTTTCTGGTGTAAAAGTTTAACTCAAAAACGAGCGCACTTTCACCAAAATCCTTGAGAATGACTAAAGGCTCCTGGCCGGGTTCTGATTCAGGGTGATCCAATGCAACTTGCCTTAGTAAGGAGGCAACGCGTTGAGTATCACTGCCAAATGCAACGCTCACCTGAATAGCGAATCTCGTAGTCTCTTCACTATGCGTTAGGTTGACGACAACTTCATTAGTTAGTTTGCTGTTGGGCACAATAATGAGAATATCGTCTCGGGTGCGCACAGTGGTTGTTCGTAAACCGACTGCTTCTACCTTTCCGAACTGGTCCTGCAGTTTGATAATATCACCTACAGAAAGCGTTCGTTCCATCAAGATAATTACACCTGCGCTTAAATCTTTAAAGGCATCCTGTAAACCCAATCCCAAACCAACAAAAAGTGCTGTAGATGCCGCTAAAAGTGTGGTGACCTTTACACCGACAGTTTCTAAGGCCATGACGATGACCACTGTATAAATAAGATATTTAGAAATCTGAAGAATCGTGTATCGACGTCCCTCGTCATAATTTCCACCCATTCGGCTTCTCATGAATACGCGTCCCATGGTCCAAATGCCTAAGCGCGCAGAAAGAAATAGAAACACGACCTGTAATACACCTTTGACAGATAGTCTTACAGTATCGTAGCCCCAAATCTTATAGCTAAGAAATGAATCTATGAAGGCACCGATGTTCTCTAGTATTTCAGCCATTTAAATANTTCTTTCCAGGTTACTTTTTTACCGTACATAAGAATACCAACTCGGTAGATTTTACCGGCCAGTCCAACAACAGTGAAAAATGTACCTACTAATATACCACCACTTAAAAATACCTCCCAAAGCGGAATCCCAAACGGGAGCCGAACCATCATAGTAATGGGCGAGGTCAATGGAATCATACTCATCCAAAAAGCGAACGTGCCGTTCGGTTCTAGGATAACGTTCTGCGCGGTAACAANCGCAAGAATCATAGGTATGGTGACNGGTANCATGAATTGTTGGGTGTCTGCTTCCTGATCGACCGCACTGCCCACAGCAGCGAATAAGGCACTGTAGAGGAAATACCCACCGAAAAAGTAAAATGCAAATCCCAGTGTAACGGTAGTGAAGTCAATAGAACGAAGCATATCAAGTACTTTAAGTCCAACAGCATCTGCGGCCGGATTCCCAGCAGCGTCTGCGGCTAACTGTGCTGCGAAGAGTTCAGGGAATAGATATGTACTGATGACGGTGTAGAGGATGCCAGAAAGTCCGATCCATATAATGAATTGGGCTACGCCTACNAGGCCAACACCTAATATCTTACCCATCATGAGTTGGTAGGGGCGAACGCTGGAAATGATAACCTCCACNATGCGACTGTTTTTTTCTTCCATTACACCCCGCATAACTTGCACTGAATAGAAAAATATGAANATATAAATGAGTAATCCGGTAATGTAGCCCAGCGCCATTTTTATGGGCACTGCACTCTGTTCATCCGTTCCCTCTTCCCCGAGGGTAAAGCTTTTGATAGTAACATTCGTCTTAATCTGAGCAACCACCTCGGGATCTACTCCGTTTTTAAGAAGTTTTGCTTTATTAATTTGCTCCTCCAGCAAGTAATCGAGGTATNCCTGCATTTCCAAAGAGGGATCTTCCTGGCCAAAAAGTAAAATATTGTTTTTGATGAAATCAGGGTCCCAGTTTTCTCCGGAAGGGATGTAGAGTAGGGCATCGTATTGCGAATCGCGTAGCAATTCTTTTGCCAATTCTAAATCGTTTTCCCTGGGGTCTAGATATTCAAGTACGTATTGTTCTTTTCCTTCATGGGGCAATAAGATNGAGGGTTCGTCAAGAACAATAATTTGTTTTGTGTCCTCAGACGCTGAAGCAAAAAGAGCAGGGACGACCATAAGTGCAGCAAATGCCAATGGTCCAATGAGTGTTACGAGCAAGAAGGTTTTTTTGCGGACTCGTGAAAGGAATTCACGTTGAATAATTAATAAAATGGGATTACTCATGATTCCAAGGTTTAGGTCCGTTTTTAATAATTTCGATGAAAATATCACTAACCGTTGGCAGTACTTCTTCAAAGGCAACCAAGGCTTCTTTTTCGCTTAAAGCGATGACTAATTCCTTGGGGAATTCTGTCGATTTCAATACTGTACGGTAACCCATGTGGTCTTCTTTTTGTGAAAGCACTTCATGTGGTCCCCAGTCGCTGATGGCAGTCCGTGTTGTAAATGCAAAAGTTCCGTCTTTGTAATGTTTACGGATGTCCAGCAAGTTACCTTCGATCATGACCTTTCCGTTATCGATCAAACCGATGTGGTTACAGATTTCCTCCACACTCTCCATACGGTGTGTGGAAAAAATTACCGTCGCCCCATTTTCATTAAGGCGTTGAATTTCCTCTTTAATAAGGTTGGTATTGATAGGATCGAAACCGGTAAACGGCTCGTCAAAGATGAGGAGTTCAGGTTCATGTAAAACGGTAGTTACAAATTGGACCTTTTGCGCCATTCCTTTGCTCAGATCCTCAACTTTTTTATCCCACCAACCGCTCATTTCTAGGCGTTCGAACCATTCTTTAGCTTTACCTTTTGCTTCGTTTGTAGTGAGGCCTTTCAAGCGGGCTAAATAGAGTACCTGCTCGCCAACTTTCATTTTTTTATACAGTCCGCGTTCCTCCGGTAGATATCCAATGCGTGCTATATCTCTTGGTTGCAGAAGTTCCGATCCAAAGTACACCTCACCTTTATCCGGTGCAGTAATCTGGTTCATTATTCGAATGAAAGACGTCTTACCCGCTCCGTTTGGACCAAGTAATCCATAGATGCTACCTTTAGGTATACTAAGGTCAACTCCATCAAGCGCAATCTTTGCGCTGTACTCTTTAGAGACCTTTTTAGCTGTAATCATGGCTGTTAATTCTAGGATAAAAAAACTCCCACCAAACTGGTGGGAGTGTAAAGTACAAAACCTATTTAAGAGAACATCTCCTTGACTCTGTCAAAAAAGCCTTTATCCGATTTACCTGGATTTGGCTCGAAATTCTCATTCCCTTTGAGCTTTTCAACTGCTTTCTTTTCGTCACCATTTAGACTTTTCGGAACCCAAACATTCACGTGAATGAGTTGATCTCCTTTACCATAGCCTTGAACACTAGGTAGTCCTTTATTCTTCAGGCGAAGAATTTTACCAGGTTGGGTACCTGAATCGATTCCAATTTTCACCGTACCGTTAACGGTTGGGATTTCTACTTGCGTACCCAAGGCAGCATCTGGAAAACTCAAGTTCAATTCGTAATGCAAATTTTCCCCGTCTCTTGTCAGATGATCGTGCTGAATTTCTTCAATTAACACAATTAAGTCACCGGCAATACCGCCGAGTGCCTCATTTCCTTTACCGCCAACACGCAACTGCATCCCGTCTTGAACGCCTGCAGGGATGTTAACACTCACAACTTCTTCCTTACGATCTAGACCGTCGCTTCCTACACCAGATGGTTTTTGGTCTACGACCTTTCCACTTCCGTTACAGGTAGAACAAGTAGCAGCAGTGCGCATTTGGCCTAATATGGTATTCGTTACTTGCTGAACCTGACCTGCGCCGTTACATGTACTACAGGTTTTAAACGTAACGCCATCAGCGATTTTCGCTCGGCGTATCTTCATTTTCTTTTCTACTCCTTCCGCAATCTCTTCCAGAGTCAATTTCACTTTTACCCGGAGGTTAGAGCCTTTAGCTTGTCGACGTTGACCGCCGCCACCAAAACCTCCAAAACCACCGAAGCCGCCGCCTTGGCCGCCGCCACCTCCGAAGATGTCGCCAAACATATCGAAGATATCGTTCATATTGCCTCCAAAACCACCGCCGCCAGCTCCTGCGCCAAAGGCTTGGTGTCCAAACTGGTCATACTTGCGACGCTTTTCCTCGTTGCCGAGCACATCATAAGCTTCTGCCGCTTCTTTGAATTTATCTTCTGCTTCTTTATTGTCAGGATTGCGATCTGGATGGTACTTCAAAGCCACTTTACGGTAGGCTTTTTTGATTTCGTCTTGACTTGAACCTTTTGAGGTGCCTAGTATATCGTAATAATCTCTTTTCGCCATTTTATGCTTCTTTACCTACGACTACTTTTGCGTAGCGCAATACTTGCTCACCAATTTTATAGCCTTTCTCTACCTCGTCAATTACCTTTCCAGCAAGTTCAGGACTTGGCGCCGGGATTTGTGTAATGGCTTCCATTTCTTCAACATCGAATGCTCTACCTATAGTGCTCTCCATTGCGATCAGGCCTTTGTTTTTGAGCGTCTCACCCAATTTATGTTGGATTAACTTTAGTCCTTCCAAAACGGCTTCGTTCTCGGGAGACGACTCCGTGTTTTTTAAGGCCCTGTCAAAATCGTCCAAAACTGGCAACAATGCAGCTAAAGTGTCTTTATTGGCACTGTCCATCATTTGAAGGCGCTCTTTCGCTGTACGCTTTCTGAAATTCTCGAATTCAGCATATAGACGTAGATTTTGATCTTTTAGATCTTGA
>NYXD01000053.1 GCA_002685435.1 Cryomorphaceae bacterium
AAAAGTCGTAGAATAGTAATTCTGTGCACCAAAAGCTTTCTGGTTCTCCGCATAAAAGATGGAGATATGCCCTTTTTCCTTACCCAGTTTAAACTCGCGTTCAAGATTGACAAAAAGCTTACTGCTTTCAAAATCTGTATTTAAAATGTAACCGGCCGTTTTTTGCGACTGCTGGCCTAGCTGAACACCCCATTTTCCTATTTTTTTACCGAGGTAAAAGCTGGAATTCAATAAATCGTGTTCACCGGTGGTCAAAGCATAACCTGCATTAAATTTCATGGGGGCCGATTTCAAAACAATATTTACCACGCCTGTCATCGCTCCAATTCCATGCGCATTTGTCGCTCCACCTTGAATCACCTCGATTCGATCGATCATCTGCAACGGAACGGGCAGGTTCATATTGTGATGCCCCGTCTGTGGGTTATTCATACGAACCCCATTGACCAATACCAGCGTTTGATCAAATGTACCCCCACGAACACCCAAATCTCCTTGCACATCTAGTGGACCGCGTTGACGCATGTCGACACTACCCAAATAGTCTAATAATTCATTGATATTGCTTACTGGCAGCTCTTGAATTTGCTTCGCCGTGAGTACCGTGATCTGACGGGTTGCAGCGGCATAGTTAGTCTTCGCTAGAGAAGAACTCACCTCAACCTCATTTAATTCAATTGATTTATCCTGTCTCTTCACGACACCACGAAAACCTTTACGTTGTCCAAACTCTTGAGCTGCGCTGCCAAAACCTATAAGCAGGCATCCTAATGTAAGTATGTATTTCATTTTTTGTGTGTTTGGATTACTAATATATATCCTAGGCGTAGCCTCACTACTTAGATTCAAAAAAAATCCCCACAACTCGTAAAATTGCGGGGATTAATATAAAGATGATCTAACGTTTAACTCGCTAGAACTGAGATCATATTATTCTTACACTCAATAACACCGCCGCTTACCTCTACGGTACACAGTTTGTCGTCAGAAGTGTCAAGAATGACCTGAGCGCTCAAATGATCCAGGGTTCTTGTATCATCAGCTACTCGAATGCTTACTGTGCCTGCAGTAAGCGACGAGATGATGGGTGCGTGATCTTTCAGAATTTGGAACAAACCGTCCTTTCCTGGAAGCTTCACTGAACTCACCTGGCCTTTAAACAATACCTCTTCCGGCGTAATGACTTCTAAATACATCATTCAATCAATTAAGCCTCAGCTAACATTTTCTCACCAGCTTCCATCACTTCTTCGATGGTACCTTTCAAGTTGAAAGCGGCTTCTGGATATTGATCCAATTCACCGTCAAGAATCATGTTAAAGCCTTTGATGGTGTCCTTAATATCTACCAATACACCTTGCAAACCAGTAAACTGCTCTGCTACGTGGAATGGCTGAGAGAGGAAACGTGCTACACGGCGCGCACGTGAAACGACCAATTTATCTTCTTCAGAAAGCTCTTCCATACCTAGGATGGCAATGATATCCTGAAGTTCTTTGTAACGCTGAAGTGTTTCTTTAACGCGCTGCGCAGTATCGTAATGCTCGGCACCTACGATTTCTGCAGTCAAAATACGTGAAGTAGAATCCAATGGATCCACAGCAGGGTAAATACCTTGCTCCGCAATTTTACGAGACAATACCGTTGTTGCATCCAAGTGAGCAAACGTTGTTGCAGGAGCCGGATCCGTAAGGTCATCCGCAGGCACGTATACCGNTTGAACCGAAGTAATAGAACCGTTTTTAGTAGAAGTAATGCGCTCTTGCATCGCACCCATCTCAGAGGCTAGCGTTGGCTGATAACCTACTGCAGAAGGCATACGACCTAAAAGTGCAGATACCTCAGAACCTGCTTGCGTGAAACGGAAGATGTTATCAACGAAGAAAAGGATGTCTTTACCTTGACCGTCACCTTCACCATCGCGGAAGTACTCCGCTAATGTCAAACCGGAAAGTGCT
Source organism: Cryomorphaceae bacterium (assembly GCA_002685435.1). The sequence goes on from NYXD01000053.1 coordinate 1,959, forward strand.
ACACGGGCACGGGCACCTGGAGGCTCATTCATCTGACCGAATACGAAGGTTGCTTTTGAATCCTTCATCAACTCTTTATCTACTTTACTGAGATCCCAGCCGCCATTTTCCATAGCGTGCATAAAATCGTCACCGTAGTTGATAATNCCTGATTCAAGCATCTCACGCATCAAATCATTACCCTCACGAGTACGCTCACCAACACCTGCAAATACAGAAAGACCACCATGGCCCTTGGCAATGTTGTTGATCAATTCCTGAATCAAAACGGTTTTACCAACACCGGCACCACCGAAAAGACCAATTTTACCTCCTTTTGAATAAGGCTCAATCAAGTCAATTACTTTGATACCTGTAAAAAGTACTTCGGTAGATGTACTCAAATCTTCAAACGCTGGAGCTGCACGGTGAATCGGCAAACCTTTCGAACGATCAATACCACCGATACCATCAATATCTTCACCTACAACGTTGAATACGCGACCGTAGATCTGATCACCGATAGGCATAGTTATAGAATCGCCTTTAGAACGAACTTCTTGTCCACGCTGACATCCATCAAGCGAGTCCATTGAGATGGCACGAACAGTATCCTGTCCTACGTGCTTCTGCACCTCCAAGATGACTACCTGACCAGTAGATTTAGTAACTTCAAGAGCTTCGTAAATTCTAGGAAGCTCGCCTTGTGAACCATCAAACTTAACGTCCACTACAGGGCCGATAATTTGAGAGATTGTTCCAACTAATTGAGACATGATGTTTTCTTGTTTAAATAAGATGGCGCAAAACTACTGCACAATGTCATTTCTGACAACTCTAGAAAGCAATAACTACAGGGTCTTATATCAGTTATTAACAAGTTATCAACACAACATATGAGTCGCTTTACTTAATACCCAGTTCTTTTGCCCAGGTAATTGACCAAGACTATCCACTTGAAAACTATTTATCTTCAAAGACCCTTCAATTGAGGCGATAAACTAATTTCGTCGTATGGAAGGAATGACCCTTATTGGATTACTGGCTGCTACCCTCACGACCATCGCGTTCGTGCCTCAAGCATGGCGAATCATTAAATCGCGCAAGACGGATGATCTAAGCTTGACCATGTATATCCTAATGTTCTCTGGTCAGCTCTGCTGGTTGGCCTATGGTATATGGATGCAAGACGCTCCGCTCATTTTAGCGAATGTTATCGGTGGCAGTTTAAGCGGGACTATCCTGGCCTTCAAACTATTTCTAAAAGAATAACTTCGGTACACTGTCTTTGGCACAGGAATTGAATTAGGCAGCGAACAAAATCGCACCTGTATCCTTTATACAAGTAACTAATTCAATTACCATGAAAAAATGCCTTGCTCTCTTGAGCATTCTGTTTTTCTCCAACGCCTACGCCCAAAATGTCACCCTTAGCGGATACATTAAAGATGCTGCCAACGGTGAAGAGCTAATTAATGCGTCCATCGTTAATGAAAAGTCTCAAGGAGCCGTTACCAATGTTTATGGCTTCTACTCCTTAACCCTCCCAGCAGGAAAATACACTTTTACGGTAAGCTATATCGGTTATGAAAGTATTGAGAAAACTTTGACATTAAAGGAGAGTCAAACTTTAGATTTCGAATTAACGGAGGCGACGAATCAGCTCGCCGAGGTTGAAGTAACCGCGAAAAGGTTGGATGAAAACCTGAACCGCGCTGAAATGTCAACAACACAACTCACAGCGAAGCAAATTAAAGCCATCCCGCAGTTTTTAGGGGAATTTGATGTGATTCGTTCTATCACCTTACTGCCTGGGGTAACTACCGTAGGTGAAGGGGCAAGCGGATTCAACGTACGTGGAGGTAAAACTGATCAGAATCTAATTCTTCTAGATCAAGCTCCGGTTTACAATAGCTCGCACATCTTCGGATTCTTTTCCGTTTTTAATGGCGATGCCGTTCGTGATCTCAAACTATACAAAGGTGGTATTCCAGCACCTTTCGGCGGTCGTTTATCCTCAGTTCTTGACGTACACCAAAAAGAAGGAAATACAAAAGAATTTGCCGGAACCATGGGACTTGGGCTACTCTCTTCTCGTTTAATGCTTGAGGGACCATTGGTTAAAGACAAGGCGAGCTTCATGATCGCGGGTCGTCGTTCGTATCAAGATGTTTTACTAAAGGCCAGCCCTAACGATGATTTGAATTCAATTATCGCGAATTTCTACGATCTCAACGCAAAAGTCAACTACAAATTCAATGATAAAAGTCGTTTATTCCTAAGCGCTTACTACGGTAAAGATGCCTTCGGCGTACCTGGTTTGGTAAAGTTTGATTGGGGTAATTTAGGGTTAACGGGACGCTGGAATTACCTCATTACGGATAAATTATTCCTGAATGTAAGTACTATCTATTCCGATTACGACTACGCCATTGGATTTGACTTCCCACAAGCGAAAATCGATAACATTGCTTTCATCAAAAACCAAAGTAATAAAGTTGCCTTCAGCTGGTTCCCTAACGCAAAACACCAAGTCAATTATGGTGCGGAAGCCACTATTTACGACTTTGAGCCCTTTTCTACTACGCTAGATTATATCGATAGCAATCTTGTCGATATCAATATCGAACTCCAAAATGAATATGCAGTTGAACCGTCGTTGTACATCGAGGATAATTGGAAGGTAACCAACGGATTGACCATTCGTGGTGGACTTCGCTACAGTTCCTTTTACAACCTAGGGGCACGTGATGTAGTGAATTATAATCCTACAGCTAACGGTACCGTTCGTAACGATCTGATCACGGACACTACGAACTATGGCTCTAGAGAAATCATTGAATCGTTTGAAGGACTTCAGGGTTTAGAGCCGCGTTTAGGCATTAATTACAAGGCTACTGAGAACACTGCAATAAAAGCCAGTTACAACAGAATGCGTCAATACATTCATTTAATCTCGAATACCACATCATCATTACCTATTGATACGTGGCGTCCAGCGGGTAGATATATCGATCCGGGAACTGCTGATCAGATTGCGCTAGGCTGGAACCGTAATTTTAAGGGCGGTGAATGGCAGTTGAGCATAGAGACGTATTATAAAAGCATGCGTGATCTTGTCGATTTTAAAAATGGTGCGCAGCCAACAGGAGTTGACAATATAGAAGTAGCGTTAATGACAGGACGTGGGAGAAGCTACGGTCTTGAGATGCAGCTTGATAAAAAAATCGGCCAATTAACTGGATGGGTCGCTTACACCTACAGCCGTTCCCAACTTCAAGTTGACTTAGGAGCAACTCCAGAGGAGTGGATTAACTTAGGGAATTGGTATTCTGCCGCACAAGACAAACCGCATGATATTGCAATAGTTGCAGCTTATGCGTGGAAACCGAATATTAGCTTTTCCGGTTCATTCATTTACCAAACAGGGAAACCATACACTTACCCTGAGGCGAGAAGTGAGTTCGAAGGCATAATTTATCCTTTCGCTTTGAGCAGAAACAACAGCCGAACTCCAGCCTACCACCGTCTTGATTTAAGTATGGATGTGGCCATACCTAATAAAAAAGAAAACGGTCGAAAAGGAAGCTGGAACTTTGGTGTGTACAACGCTTATGCGCGTAAAAACGCCTTCAGCATTTTCTTTGAAGAAGAACTCGATGATAACGGGGATCCAACAGGCCAAACTAAAGCTACTCAGCTCTCCATTTTTGCCACCGCCATACCAACAATTACCTACAACCTAGATTTCTAAATCATGAAGAAATTAGCTCTTTTTAGCCTTATTACCCTCTTTACAATATCTTGTGAAACTGACGTCACTGACAAGGTCATAACGGATGCGTATAACGGAACAGCCCTTGTTTCTGCAAGCGGTGCAGTCACGGACCTAGCTGGTACCGGTACCTACCTGGATCTAGCAATAAGCTCTCCTTATCTTGATACTTCAGATGCGGCATTTATTACTGGAGCAATGGTTGAAGTCTTCGAAAACGATAGTTTAATAAGTACATTAACCGAAGTTCGCCCTGGACGTTACGAAGACTCAACAACATTGGCTCAAGTTGGATACGGTTACCGCATGACCATTAACGTACCAGAAGGATATGGAAGCGCCAGCGGTATTTGGGAGACTACTACTGACGTGGTGAACGCCCCATTCAGTTTCTTGTCACCATTGTTTCCTATCATGGAAGATGACAGTAGCTGGATTGACTTCCGAACTGGAGACTCTGTCTATTATGCGGATGCAGACTCGTGTTATTATAGTCCGTACGCACTTTGGAATGATCCTGCAGGTCGCGGCAATGCCTACTGGATAAAGAACTATTGGACTACGAAAATCTATGCGCCGAACGGATTGACAGGGCCTCTTACACCCGAGGAGACGGAAAAAAGTCTAAATTCTAGTATTAATATTTTCAATGATGATCAGTTCATTGAGGGTACTCAAGTCAGTCGATTTAACTTTATAGGCCCTCCTTACACTGTATTCCGTGACACCTTAATTAATCTGGTATTCGAGACGCGTACTGTCAGTGAAGGCATGTACGACTACCTCAATATTATGGCCAACAATATCGGAGGTGGTGGTTTGTTTAGCGTGCCTTACAGTCCACAAATTGGAAATATTAGACGTCAAGATGATACAACAGTGTATGGTTTAGGGTATTTTTATGCTACATCAGTTAGATTTGATAGCATAACCCTGTTCCACCCATACTAATGGATACACTACACTGGACCACTGACTTCTTATTACAAAAAGGACTAGATCCACAATTAGTGCAATGGATTGCGCTAGCTGTGGATCTTTTGCTTTTGCTACTCATTTCATTACTAGCCGACTTATTTGCTCGACGCATCATCCTGAGCGTCATACATTCCGCGGTAAAACGTACGAAAGCTACCTGGGACGACTATTTCTATGACCAAAAAGTCTTCAGAAACATAGCGCACCTTGTACCTGCTGGGATTGTTTACGAAAGTCTCCCCATCGTCTTTAACGATATCCCAGGCATCATTCCAATTTTAGAAAAGTTGGTGATTCTTTACATTCTCATTCTCTTTGTGAGTTTAGTAAATAGAACCCTTAGGGCTCTTGAGAATTGGTTCAGTATAACGGCCAAATATGCCAATACACCTGTGCGTACCATTTCACAAGTCATTCGATTATTGGCTTGGTTTGGGGCAATTATCACTGCCATTAGCATCTTAACCGGTATGAAAGCAGGCGCAATTCTTGGCGCATTTGCCGGGACAACTGCCATTCTAATCCTGGTCTTTCAAGACAGTATCAAAGGGCTCTTAGCTAATTTCCAAATCCACATGTACGACCTTGTTAAAGTTGGCGATTGGATTACTTTCTCCAAGTACGGAGTTGATGGAGATGTCATGAGCATTGATCTCACCACAGTGAAAGTCCAAAATTTTGACAAGACTCTTAGTACAATTCCTGCAACAGCATTTGTGAGCGATAGCTTTGTGAACTGGCGTGGAATGTCTGAATCTGGGGCACGTCGAATCAAACGTAACATCCATATTGATATTACTTCCATTCGTCATCTGGACACGAGATTGGTAGATAGCTTAAGAGAGATTGATTTGATCAGTAGCTTTATGATTGAGCGTCAAAAAGAGATCGACAAAAACAACGAAAAGAAAGCAACGCAAGGTTCAAGTCTACTCAATGGAAGGCAACAAACAAACATTGGGCTCTATCGCAAGTACATAGATTTTTATTTAAGAAACCATCCTGAGATCGATAACGATTTCACTTTAATGGTTCGACAACTGCAACCTACAACACAAGGACTGCCGTTAGAAGTCTACTGCTTTAGCGCTACTACAGAATGGACAGAATATGAGGCGGTTATGGCGGACATCTTTGATCACCTCTATGCAGCTACTCGACACTTCGATTTGGCCTTGTTCCAAAGCCCTACTGGTGCGGATATCCGTTCGGTAGGAAATCACTAAGAAGCTAGGAAAAATTGACAGCATTAAAAACCCCCCGGCGCTCCGCGCCGGGGGGTTTTTCTATACCCTGAATTTGGCTTCGGCTTACGCCTCAGCTTCCTCCATATAACTTTCTATTGGCTCACACGTACATACGAGGTTACGGTCGCCGTACGCATCGTCTACACGACGTACGGTAGGCCAAAATTTATTGTCACTAACGAAAGGAAGCGGGAAACCTGCTTTTGTACGTGTATATGGGAAATCCCAAGCGTCCCCACAGATCATGTACTGCGTATGCGGTGCATTTTTCAAGACATTATTCGCAGCGTCTGCATCAGTGGTCTCAATTTCACCAATCTCGTGGCGAATACTAAGCATGGCGTCACAGAATCGGTCCAGTTCTTCTAAACCTTCACTTTCTGTAGGTTCCACCATAACTGTTCCAGCAACCGGGAAACTCACCGTAGGTGCATGGAATCCGTAATCCATTAAGCGCTTGGCGATATCTGTAACTTCAATACCTGCATCGCGCTTGAAAGGACGACAATCCAAAATCATTTCATGAGCACAACGTCCGTTTTCTCCTGTGTAGAGCACATCAAACGAACCTGCTAAACGCTCCTTAATGTAATTTGCATTTAAGATGGCGTATTTCGTACTGTCGGTAAGTCCTTCTGTACCTAACATTTTAATGTAGGCATATGAGATCAATAAAATCAGAGCAGAACCCCATGGTGCTGCAGATATGCTTGAAATTCCTCGATCACCACCCATAGAGATNATCGGGTGCTGCGGCAAGAATGGCGCAAGGTGCGCTTTACAACAGATTGGACCCATGCCAGGACCGCCACCACCGTGAGGAATGGCAAACGTTTTGTGTAAATTCAAATGACAAACATCCGCACCAATGATACCTGGCGAGGTCAATCCCACCTGAGCATTCATGTTTGCGCCGTCCATATATACCTGTCCACCGTGCTCGTGAATGATACCTGTAATTTCTTTTACACTCGCCTCAAATACGCCGTGCGTCGATGGATACGTNATCATTAATGACGCAAGGTTTTCACTGTGCTGCTCTGCTTTCGCACGAAGGTCATCTACATCAATATTTCCATGGTCATCGCATGCCACGACGACAACTTTCATACCTGCCATTACAGCAGATGCTGGATTTGTTCCGTGTGCGGAAGACGGGATGAGTGCAATATTTCTGTGGTGATCGCCATTGGCTTGGTGGTAAGCACGGATCACCATGAGACCCGCGTATTCGCCTTGTGCACCCGAGTTCGGTTGCAACGAAGTGGCATCAAAACCAGTAATCACCGCTAAATCGCGCTCNAATTCATCAATAACTTGAAGGTAACCCGATGCTTGCTCTGTAGGCACATACGGATGTAAGCTGTTCCATGAACCGCTCGATAATGGAATCATTTCAGACGCTGCATTCAACTTCATGGTACACGAGCCTAAAGAGATCATGCTGTGATTTAGCGCTAAATCTTTGCGCTCAAGTGACTTTAGGTAGCGCATCATTTCAGTTTCACTGCGGTAGCTGTGGAATACTGAATTTGTCATGAATGCAGAAGTACGTCCAATTTCCGAAGGAATGTACTGACCTAAATCTTCCATTTCAATAGTCTCCGCTGCTTCAGCCTTTGCCAGTACTGCAATGATCTCAGCAATATCTTGATCCGTGGTCGTTTCGTTGATACTGATACCGATCGTCGTTTCATCGAAATAACGGAAGTTCATTTCTGCCGCCTCACTCAGCTCACGGAGTTGTCCACAGTTCGACTGATTTAGGGTGATTTTTAAGGTGTCGAAGAAGAAAGCATTGTGCTGCGTTAGCCCCATGCCTTTGACCGCTTCGTTCAAGGTGGCCGTTTTGCGATGAATTTCTTCCGCAATATCCATCAATCCTTCTGGACCATGGTAGACCCCATATGCGCCTGCCATTACCGCCAATAAAACCTGCGCAGTACAAATGTTTGAGGTNGCTTTATCACGTTTGATGTGTTGCTCGCGCGTTTGCAATGCCATGCGTAGGGCAGGATTGCCATCTGTATCAATGGTCCGGCCGATAATACGGCCCGGAATGTATCTTTTNTACGATTCTTTNGTTGCNAAATAGGCAGCGTGTGGACCACCGTAACCCAATGGAATNCCAAAGCGTTGCGTNGTNCCGACNACTGCATCTGCCCCCCACTCTCCCGGAGGCGTCAATAAGACGAGCGACAATAAATCTGCAGCAACGACTAATTGGACCTCAGCCGAATTACATTTCGAAGCGAATACACGGTAGTCTTCGACTGATCCGTCAGCATTAGGAAATTGAACAAACGCACCAAAGAATTCTTCGGTAGGTTCGAACGTTTTGTAATCTCCAAAGACTAATTCTACACCGATGGGTGCTGTACGCGTTTGCAATAATTCAATACTCTGTGGGAAGGTTTGTGCATCCACAAAGAACTTCGATGCACCTGATTTCTTTTTGGCACGTGGCATCGCTCCATAGAACATACTCATGGCTTCAGCCACCGCAGTTGCTTCGTCGAGCAACGATGCGTTTGCGAGCTCCATTCCAGTTAGATCGACCACCATCGTCTGGTAGTTCATCAAGGCCTCCAAACGACCCTGTGCAATCTCCGCCTGATACGGCGTGTAGGCCGTGTACCATCCGGGATTCTCTAATATATTTCGTTGAATGACACCGGGAAGTACCGTATTGTGGTAACCCATTCCGATGTACGTTTTGAACACGCTATTCATTTCACCTAAAGCGGTAATGTGTGCCGCGAACTCTGCTTCGGTCATTGCCGGAGCGAGATCCATTTTCTCCTTGGAGCGAATGGTGGGCGGGACAGTTTGATCGATCAGCGTGTCGATAGAATCAACACCAATGGTAGTTAGCATTTGATCAACATCAACAGCTTTGGGACCAATGTGTCTGTAGGCAAACGAATTGCGCTTCATATTCTGTTTGTTTTAGAAAGAACAAAATTACATCACAGTTCGCGAACATACCTTACTTTTAAGCGTGTAACACGATGGGAAATTTCAACGTATTTATTAACACTTTACAAGGCTTCATTCGCACGTTTGTTTATGCGAATTTTTGGGTGGCCGGAGCCGTTTGGGGTTTAACCCGATTTAGCGAGGAATTGTTCAGCTATTCCGGTACTTCTATTGCGGTGCTGAATGCTTCGGCAACGCTCGTAATCTACGGTTTTGCAAGATTGTTTGAAGGACCTGCAGCCAAAGACGGGATGAGCAGGATCAGTCAATGGCGTGAAAAGATGCCAAAAACTGCCTTTCTAAGTATGGGCTTAGGTGCAGCTGCCATTCTTTTTGAACTCATTCGAATCAACGAGGCCGCGCTTACCGGGCACTATGTTCTCGCGGGCGCTTTTGCCCTATTGTATCCTTTACCATTTATACTCAAGAAAAAGGGCGGCGGTTTACGCTCTATACCCGGGCTCAAACTCATTCTTATCGCGCTGGTCTGGGCCTATGTTACTGCTGTTATTCCGGCACTTCGTGCAGACGTGGATTGGCACTGGCCGTTTATCGAACGGTTTTTATGGACCGCAGCATTAACCATTCCCTTTGATATTCGCGATGCAGAATTAGATGATAATTCTATCCGCACCCTCCCCCATTTAGTCGGTTCCAAAAACAGCGTATGGGCAGCGAACATGCTGTTGTGGATGAGCTACCTCATTTTAGTAAATTATTTCGCAGTGCCTTGGATTCCCTTGATGGGACTGTACTTATTTTTTGCGACTGTAGTCATTAATTCACATCCTAAAATGGGAGACTTGTACTACAGTTTTTTAATTGAAGGCCTGCCCTTTCTACTTTTGGGCCTATGGCACCTTTTACCCTACCTTTAGGCTCCCCAATAGAACATCCTATGAACGCATTAGATCCAGCCTACGCTTCATCGCTAGATGCAGCAGATACACTTGCTGCTTTTCGCTCGGAATTTCACCTGCCTGTGATCGACGGGAAACAGACATTGTACTTCACTGGAAATAGTTTAGGGCTCATGCCGAAGGCTGCTGAAAAATACCTAAATGAGGAATTAGAAGATTGGAAAAACTGGGGTGTAGAAGGGCATTTTAATGCCCGCCGTCCTTGGATGCCGTACCATGCGTTTTTCGCTGAAAGTCTATCGAAAATCGTTGGATCGAAGCCGGAAGAAGTGGTTGTAATGGGCTCACTTACGAACAATCTTCACCTACTTATGGTGAGCTTCTTTAGACCCGCGGGGCAACGAACAAAGATTTTGTGTGAAGCAAAAGCATTTCCGTCTGATCAATACGCTTTAGCCTCCCAACTGCGCTTTCATGGATTGGACCCTAAAGAACATTTGATAGAGGTGGCACCTCGCGAAGGGGAGTATCACATTCACAAAGAAGATTTTATAGCCGCCATTGATGCGCACGGCGAGGAAATTGCCATGATGATGGTTGGTGGCGTGAATTACTATACAGGGCAGGTGATGGACATGAAAACCTTGACCGCTCATGCACAAGCTAAAGGCATTATTGTGGGTTGGGATTTGGCCCACGGTGCAGGGAACATTGATATCCAATTACACGACTGGAATGTGGATTTTGCGGCTTGGTGTCATTACAAATACATCAATTCAGGCCCGGGAGCTACTGCTGGGTACTTTGTGCACGAACGCCATCATAACGACGCGAATATCCCGCGATTTGAAGGCTGGTGGGGACACGACAAAGCGACCCGGTTCGAGATGCCTGAAACATTTGTACCCATTCCTACTGCGGAAGCATGGCAATTGTCCAATGCACCTGTAATGGCGATGGCACCGTTACGCGCAAGTTTAGATCTATTCGACCGTGCGGGCATCGAAAACCTTCGTGCAAAAAGCAGAAAGTTAACCGCCTATCTTCAAGAAGTTCTAGAAGAGGTGGCACGCGCCTCTGGCAGTAATTTTGAAATCATCACACCAGCAGAGGAGCGCGGTGCACAAATTTCACTTCTTGTACACGGCTACGGCCGCCCTTTGTTTGATTACCTTATGGAACAAGGCGTAATAGCCGACTGGCGAGAACCCAACGTCATTCGAATGGCACCGGTTCCTTTGTACAACAACTTCGAAGATGTTCGAGCCTTTGGTATCATTTTACTCAACTACTTAAACGAGCAGGGCGCATGAAAAAGGCAATCGTCGTAGGTGCTGGATTAGCCGGATCTTACATAGCGTATACACTAGGCCAAAAAGGGTACGCCGTTCAGGTGTTTGAAAAACGATCCGATCCCCGCAAATCGGTTTACGGAAGTGGCCGCTCGATCAACCTGGTAGTCAGTGATCGCGGTTGGACTGCATTTAAATATGCAGGAATTGAAGCTGAAATTCGCAAGATTACCGTTCCGGCCTACGGGCGACAAATTCATGACCTCGAAGGCAACCAGAGTTATTTCCCATACAGCATTGAAGGAAAAGCCATTCACAGCATTAGCCGCTCTGAATTGAACCAAACCTTAGTCGAATTAGCAGAAGAAAATCCGGCCATATCCGTCCAATTCGAACATTTCTGTACCCACATCGACTTTGAGCTCGGAGAAGTAACCTTTGACCATAAAGGTGATTCGGTTCGCGAACGTGCCGACCTTATTATCGGAGCAGACGGAACCGGATCTGCGGTTCGTGGGGCAATGATGAAGCAACCCCGATTCAACTTTACACAAGAGTACATTGATAGTGGATACAAAGAAGTGCACATTCCTGCCGCCACGGACGGAAGTCCGCAATTAAACCTAGATGCATTACACATTTGGCCACGCCGAGAATTCATGCTCATGGGATTGGCTAACACAGACAATGGGTTTACGGGTACGGTCTTCGCGCCCTTTACCGGAGCATACGGTCTGGACCAATTAAAAACAGGCAAGGACGGTCTACGTTACTTTGAAAAGTACTTTAAGAATGCCATTCCGCTCATACCGAATTTAGAAGAACAATGGGAGAACAATCCTACTTCTGCCCTTGCGATAATTCGTTGTAAACCCTATCACTGGGGTACTAAAACCGCCCTTATTGGAGACGCCGCACATGCCACTGTACCTTTCTATGGTGAAGGGATGAATGGCTCATTAGAAGATGCCCGTGTATTTTGTGAATTACTCGATGAATGGGGTCATGAAAATCTTCCAACGGTCATGGAGCGCTACACGGAATTGCGCGTTCCAGCTGGAAATGCATTAGTGGATTTAAGTCTGCGTAATTTCATCGAAATGCGCGATTTAGTCGCAGATCCTGAATTCCAGTTGCGCAAGCGTATTGAACAAAAAGTGCAGAAAAACCACCCGGATAAATGGACCCA
>NYXD01000054.1 GCA_002685435.1 Cryomorphaceae bacterium
AGCGGCCTCCTCAATGTTGAGGTCGATGGGCTTCTTATTAAAGTAGACGCGGGCGGCTGAATTGATGCCCACGGCTTGGTATAGAAAGTCCAATTGGTTTAAATACAAGGCAATGATTTCGTCCTTTGTGTACAAGCGTTCGAGTTGTACAGCAATGATCCATTCGCCCAATTTCTGTCCTATGCGCTCCACCAAATTACGTGCCGGCTCGTTGTACTGCATCTTCGCCAATTGCTGTGTGAGTGTGGATCCACCGCCTTTTGATCCTAAATAGACGATGGCACGTGCTAAAGCCTTTGCGTCCACCCCGCTGTGGGAATAAAAACGTTCATCTTCTGTAGCAACGAGTGCTTTACCTAGCCAAGGAGAGAGTTCATCAAACGTAGCTGCCGTTCTGTTCTCGCGAAAGAATGTACCCAGGGTTTCGCCATCTTCAGTGATGATTTCAGTGGCTAATTTTGTATCTGGGTTCGCAATCTGTGCGATGTTAGGCAATTCCCCAAACACGCCCATGCTCGTTAGACTGAGCAATAAAGTCAAGCCCCACACTGGTCCGGTGAGCACGACAGCTGTCCAAATGATCTGCTTGCGGTAATTGCGTTTCTTTTTTTCTTTCTCTTGTGCCATAGCCTCTCAAAAATACCAATATCTCGGACCGGTTTACTGCCGGATAAGAAGAACTTTTCCTTGTGCAGTAACGGTGCCCAATGCATCCGTTATGTAGACAAGGTACACACCACTTGCTGCGGGCTGACCGCTCAGGTTTGTACCGTTCCAACGTGCTGTTCCGCCGTTTGATTGCGTCTCATAAACAAGCGCTCCCGTGACGTCCGTAAATTTCACTACTGCGCCTTCAGGGCAGCCCTGGACAAAAATGGGTCCTTCATAGCCGGGGCGTACCGGATTTGGATAGATGGCGGCTTCGGGCACAGTGCCGGTATAGCCGGGTGTTGCATCTCCGCGGTAGCCGATCAGCCCTTTTGAGGTAGCGATCAGAAGTTCCCCGCTGGTCGGATCTGCTGCAATACTGAGGATGTCGTTGGCGAGTAAAGGGGAATTTGTCGCCGTGAACTGTTCAACGGTCTGCAAGCCTTCAGGACTGACTAAAAAGAGTCCAGCGCCGCGGGTTCCTATCCACTTTCGGTTGCCACCGTCTACGAAAATGCTCGTTATGGGCGTTTCACCCAAGAGCTTTTGTACGACACCATCTTCCTCGAAGAGAATGGGACGCGCATCGGAGTTTCCACCGTTAAAAATATTTGAGGGACTGTACAGCACCACTAAACCTTCGTCTGTTCCGATCCACAATTCTCCGTCCTGGTCTGCAGCCATACTCAGTACATGATTGGAAGGTAGATTTCCACTTCCCGTGCCCGAACTGATCTGCCGTTTCAGCCCGTCGGAAGCTCGGTAGGCATAGATGCCGTTCGTTCGGCTTTGGATGAAGAACATGCCGTCATGGTGAACGATATTTTTTAGCGCCACAGCGTCCGCACCGGGGCTTAGAGCAAAATTGGACCAATTTCCCTCTGCATCTTTCTTAAACAATGGTGCAGCTACTAAACTTTGCACACCCCACAGATTGCCTTCATCGTCAAAGGTCAATCCACCGGTCCGCAGATCATTAGCATTGCCATTCACGGCGAGTAGCCCACCATTGGTATTGCTGGCGCGAAACCAGCCCGTAGTATCACCGTCTGTCAGCTCAACAATCCCGCCGCCCCAACTGCTGAGGTACAGTCGCTCGCCCGATGCCGTGAATTCGTGTGCAGCACTGACAAAATCTGTCAAACCGTAGAGGTAATTTTTATCCCAATGCGTCCACTGCTCATTCTCGTAACGACCGGCGCCGTCGCTGGAATAGGCTTTTGACCACAGCTCATTTAAGGCGCCCGGTAAATGAAGAATTCCGCCTGTATTTCCACGGTAAACAGCGGCATATGGATTAGTTCCATCTGGATCAGGGTCGTTATCCTTACCCAATCCGTAAGGCACGAGATGAAATGCTCTATTGCTGTACGGGCTGCTGGGGAGAATGCGTTTGACTTTAGTGCGGTCTTTAACGCGCACCATACCCGTTTGAATATTACCCGTGTAGAAGGCATTTTCACTGGCTACAAAAGTGGAGGAGAGTGGCCGAAGTACGCCAGGAGCGAAGAGTGCATTGGAAATATTGACGGAATCCACAGGACTGTTTTTTTGGTCCGATTTTTTACCAATCACATTGAAATCTCGTGTAACTACGAGCCATTCATCGTTTACTCGTATGTCTTGTATTTCTTGACTTAAGCTTCCGCCGCCCCAAGCCTGCGTATAGGTTCCAGCTTCCCAATCGCCGTTGCTGTTTTCTGTGACATTAAAAAGCAGTGTTCCTGAAGTAAGGTCGGTTGCGGCGTACAAGAAACATTCATCGATACCATACCATACGAGGTTGTTAGGGTCGTAGACACTTGCGAAAACACGGTAATCGATAGGGTTCCATTGCGGTAAATTTTCCGTAAGGTCGGCTACTAAAAACTCATTTAGCTGGGCAGGGGAATGTACGCAGGCTGTGCCCGCTGGATTGATGTCAAATGAAGAAACGGCAATAGGGCTGTAGTTGTCACCTAGAAGAAAAGTTCGACCGGCGAGGCGGGAAGAAATCTCAAATTCTACCAATCCGAAGTTCGTTCCGACATAGGCTTTTCCATCAAAAAAGGCGAAGCCATTGATTTGTTTTAGTCCAGTAAACGAGGGAGTTTCTTCAATGGCGGTGATGGGTTGGAAAGCGCCATTACGCCAAACGTCGATACGCCCGTTGGCATAGCCGATCCAAACGGTTTGTGAGGAAACATCTGCGCGTAAGGCGGTGATGTTAGTTCCTGAAAGTCCGTTGATGCGGGAGTACCTGGAAAATTCGTCCGTGTTGCCATCGATGATGAGTAGGTTGTCCTGAGAGGCGCAGAACACGAGGGGGTCTAATTGGTCCACGTGCTCAAACGTGTTGTAGGGAAGATGGTCAACCCAGTACTCAAAGGCACTCGCAGCCTGCCATTTCCCTTCTTGTGCCTTCGCTAACGGGGCCAGTAGAACCGCGAAACACGCAGTGAGGAGAATTTTAAACAGATTCCGTTCAATCATGGGTTCAATTTACGACCTTAGTATCGCAAACAACACAACAAAGTTGTTGTTTGATAGCATAAATATAACGACCATGGCATGCAGTAATTGTGGCAGCGGTGGTGGCGTTCCAAAGGGTTGTCAAAGCAACGGCTCATGTGGAACTGGAGGATGCGGAAAACTGTCGGTCTATGACTGGCTTTCAAATATGGAACTACCCTCGACAGATCAAGCTTTTGATTGGGTTGAGGTCAGATTTAAGAACGGACGCAAGGAATTTTTCCACAATGCAGAAGGTCTTCCACTCCAGATCGGAGATGCTGTGGCTGTAGAAGCCCACTCCGGACACGACATAGGAAACGTCTCTATCACCGGNGAGCTNGTAAAGCTCCAGATGAATAAAAAGAANTTCAGGTATGAATCGGAAGAGAATCCGAACAAAGTATACCGNAAAGCNTCAGANCGCGATTTAGANAAATGGGCNGANGCTCGAGCGCGNGAAAAGCAAACCATGATGCAGAGCCGNGATGTGGCACAGCGTTTAGGGCTGAAGATGAAAATTTCCGATGTGGAATTNCAGGGCGACGGTTCGAAATCGACGTTCTACTACACGGCAGATGAGCGNGTAGATTTCCGTCANTTGATNCGNGAATTGGCCCAATTGTTCTCTGTTCGTATTGAAATGAAACAGATNGGNGCACGCCAGGAAGCCCAGCGTTTNGGTGGTATAGGTTCNTGTGGNCGNGAGNTNTGTTGTTCNACCTGGCTCAGTGATTTCCGNAGTGTGAATACTGCGGCAGCGCGCTATCAACAGCTCAGTCTGAATCCGCAAAAGTTGGCGGGCCAGTGTGGGAAGTTGAAGTGCTGCTTGAACTATGAATTAGACAGTTACATCGAAGCAGTGAAGCGATTCCCATCGCCTTCAAAGAAACTCAAGCTCGCGAAAGGTGTAGCGTTCTTCCAGAAAATGGACATTTTCAAAGAGATGCTGTGGTATTCGCTCGACAGCGATCCAAACAACTGGGTGCCGCTAAAGCTCGACCAGGTTCTTGAGATTGTTGAAGCGAACAAACAAGGGGAAACCCCAGACAACCTTGCAGAATTTGCGTACATCGAACAACCAAAAGCGAAAGCTGAGGTTGCAGTGGCCGATTTTGTTGGTGGTAGCGCCGAAGACAGCATCACACGTTTTGATCAGCCAAAGGGCGGTAAAAACCGTGGTGGACGCAACAGAAATCGCGGCGGTCGTAACCGCAATGGTAAGAAGCCAAACGCACCGAAAAAAGCAGAATAATGCCGTTTTTTGCGCAAAAACACATAAAAACAGCTGAAAATCGACTCGTTTTGGGTCTTTTTTCACTGTTTTTTCTTTTTCTACAAAGTTGTTCGGCGCCTCCAGTTTTGGATGAATTGACCAGCTTTGAAAACAACCGGTGGCATTTAGATAGCGCGATCACGGTGCAGTGGGCGCCCGAAGATGCAGAAACGCCGGTTTTCATGGGCATGTACGTCCGGCATCTAGACGACTACGCGTACAACAATCTCTACCTCTTTCGCACCATACGTTCGAGTCAGGGCGTGGAATATTCTGATACCGTAAACATGGCATTGGCAGACGATCTGGGCCGATGGAATGGAACGGGAATGAGCACACTTAAAACGGTTTTCGCGCCCATAGGTGGAGGTGCTGTTCGCTTCAGAGGAAACGAGCGTTACACCTTGTCCATCGTTCATGGCATGCGTGATACCGTACTCACGGGAATTCAAGATGTCATTGTGAAATTTGAGCAGGCAGAGAACTAGGTCCGCCTAAAACTGCAGCTGCTCCCAAAGCACATCCATAAGATGTACTGCGCTTCGCGAACTGAGGTCATCGATCTGGTGACGACACGAAGTTCCAGTCGCAACGATGTGTTCACCTTCGAATGCTTCAATGGCCGGTAGTAAAACCAAATCTGCCATCTTTTTACTCATTTCGAAATTTTCGCGTTTCATTCCGTACGACCCAGCCATACCGCAGCAACTACTTTTCACTCGATTTACTTTCGCTCCTAAAAGGAGTTGCAGTACATAGGCCGTATCGCCTGCGCTTTCTAAACTTTTCTGGTGGCAGTGCACGTGGAGTAAAATTTCCTCTGGGTATGGCGCGAAGAGTTCCTTCGTCCCGTTTAGCTTTGGCAATTCGTCTGCCAAGAACTTATCAATCGTTGCTATCTTTTGATCTTCAATCCACTTCTTTTCCTCTGGCAACAACCGTCCATATTCATCCACAGCGCTAAGAACNGCNCTTGCCTCNACACCTAAAATCGGTGCGTTTTTGAGCGTTTTTNCNGNATTTTGNAGCTTTTTTAGTGCTTTTTGGGCCAATTTCTTCGATTCTGGCAAAAAACCACCACTTAGCGAAGCACGCCCACTTGGGCTACAAACGACTGCGGGATTGTAGCCGACCGCGCCGAGCACATCACAAGCTTTGCCCACCAACATCGGGTCGTTCGCCTGGGTAAATTCATCCACCCACAGAATCACGGCGCGCTCGCGGCCAGCGGCGCTTTCTACCGAATAGCTTTTTTCATAGGCTTTCATATAGGCCGGTGGTGCCAGCCCCGGAACAGATCGCTCTGGGTGAATGCCCATCAATCGTTTGGTCAGTCCTGATTTNANAACAGGNTTGATNAAACGCCACCATCCTTGGTAGCGTAAGCTCTTATGAAAGTTGGCAAAGGCCTTATCCGCTANGGTGCGTTTAGAGCGGTTTTGGTACAGGTATTCTGCTTTCATTGCCGCCATATCCACCCCGGAAGGACACTCTTTCGTACAGCCTTTACAGCCCACACAATGTTGCATCGCCTCGGCCAATTCTGGCGCTTTAAATCCTTCTATACTTTGCTCGGTCAATACGCTGCGNAGCACATTCGCCCGCCCACGCGTACTGTCCCATTCATCGCGGGAGGCCATATAAGAAGGACACATCAGAGCTCCCGTATGCGGCAGTCGTCGGCAGTCGCCAGATCCATTGCACTTTTCTACAGCACGCAGAAAGCCGCCTTCTTCGGCGAAAGGGAACTGGGTATCTAAGACGGGCTCGGCGCGGTCCAACTCATACCGTAGGTCTTCGTTCATGGGTTTGGCTCCTACGATCTTGCCCGGGTTGAGTCGATTCTCTGGATCCCAAGCCTTTTTGAAACTTTCCATCCAAGGATAGACCTCAGGACCGTAAAAGTCTTTAATGAAAGCGGCACGTACTCGACCGTCGCCGTGCTCGCCAGATAAGGATCCACCGTATTTCTTGACGAGCGCGGCGCTGGCCTTGCTGATCNCATACAGCAATCGGACCCCTTCAGAAGTCTTCAAATTCAAAATAGGTCTCAAGTGCAATTCCCCGGCACCGGCATGCGCGTAATACACACTTTCTTGGCCGAAGCCTTGCATCAANGCATCAAANTCACGGATGTAGTCNTGGAGCACCTCGATGCGTACGGCGGTATCTTCAATACACGCTACGGGTTTTGCATCGCCCGGGACATTGGAAAGTAGTCCCAATCCTGCCGCACGGAGCTTCCAGACTTTATCGCTTTCGTCACCGAATAATTCCGCCTTAGCATAGCTAGAATCTGTGGGTAATGCCGCGAGATTTTCAGCCAATTCTGCCTCGCTTTCGCCACGAACTTCCACCAATAAAATAGCAGCAGGATCGCCCTGAACGAAATTGCGGTAGCTGGAATATTCTTTACTCTCACGTGTACATTCGAGAATGATGCGGTCCATCAACTCCAACTGGTAAGGCCGCTGCTTCATCAGCGCGGGTGTTGCCCCCATGGCATCATCCATACTGCGGAAATGCAACGCTGCAACNGCAATATGTGCAGGAGGCAGCGGATCCAATTTTAATCGAATTTTCGTNGTAATACCCAATGTCCCTTCCGAGCCGCACAGTACTTGCAGCAGCGCTTTTGGGTCTGCACCAATCAAATCAATGGCATAGCCGGTGTTGCGCCTGTGAATGCTTGGATCTGGAAAATATGTGGCAAGGTTCTCTTCAGCCCAAGCTTCAGCCCACTGTTCGCGCCAAAGTTCAACGGCTTNAGGAATTTCTNGNACCCCTTCAGAGTNGATATTGCCCATAGCGCGCAACACGCCATCTGCGGTGACATATTCCATACCTACTAATTTCTCTCGGGTGGTTCCGTATGAAATAGAGGTAGAGCCGGAGCTGTTATTGCCGACCATGCCGCCCATCATACAGCGGTTGGAGGTGGAGGTGTTGGGACCGAAAAACAGCCCATGTTCTTTTAAGTGGTGGTTGAGTTCGTCCCGGACCACACCGGGTTGTACCTCTGCCCATCGCTCCTCTACGTTGATGTGGAGAATGGCGTTCATGTGCCTTCCGGTATCCAGGACCGTACCACCGCCCACGACTTGACCCGCGAGGGAGGTTCCTGCGGCGCGTGGGATCAGTGCGTTGCNTGATTTTACCAGCGCAATAACCTCTTCTGTGGACTTTGGAAAGGCAACAGATTCAGGCGTTTCCTGATAGATGGAAGCATCCTGCGCATAGGCGCGTTGAAGGAGTTTATCGCTGGGTTGAGTCACAGTATCACACCATAAAATTGTCCGTCAACTGACCTTCGCCCAATTCCGCATTNCCTGTATTCAGGTGACGCAATAACGGACAAGGGCGGTAGCGGTCGTCGCCATAGTGTTTGTGGCAGCGCTTCAAGGTGCCGAGCACTTGGTCCCAGCCCATCTCACGTCCCCACTGAATGGGTCCTTTAGGGTAATTTACCCCTTTAGTCATGGCGAGATCAACGTTTTCCGGAGCGGCAATGCCTTGCCATACTGCATCTAAGGCTTCATTAATAATGAGGCACAGAATGCGTTCGACTATTTTTTCGCTCAGCATGGGATCAATTTCTGCTTCTTCNTGCGCCACGACTGCGGCGTTCATACCGCTTGCGTAGTTGTAGAAACCGCGGCCGGTTTTACGACCGTACAATCCCGCTTCTTTAAGTCTTTTTTGGGTGATGGAAGGTCTGAACCGAGGGTCGTAAAAGAATTGGCTCCAGACGGTTTCCGTCACNGTATAATTTACGTCGTGCCCTATGAGATCGGTCAATTCAAAAGGTCCCATTCGAAACCCTATACTTTTCACTGCAGCATCAATCTCAGCAACACTTGCCACTCCTTCTTCATAGAGTTTAATGGCCTCACTGTAAAACGGACGTGCCACTTTATTCACGATAAACCCGGGCGTATCTTTTGCCACAACAGGTACTTTACCCCATTGCTGCATTAAGGCTTCCATGCGTTCGGTAAAGTCATCGCCGGTTTTCACTCCTGGCACAACCTCTACCAAAGGCATCAACGGTGCTGGGTTGAAAAAGTGCAAACCGCCGAAGCGTTCAGGATGTTTTAGGCCAGCTGAAAGTGCTGCTATGCTGAGACTGGAGGTGTTGGTGCACAGCCAAGCGGTTTCAGCAATTAGTGGCTCAACTTGCGCGAACAACGCTTTTTTCACNTCGAGGTCTTCAATCACGGCTTCAACCACTAAATCTGCGCCCGAAACGGCATTTAAATCTGCACTCCAATGCATGCGGCCCAGCATTTCTTCTTTTTGGTCTGAAGTGATTTTACCTTTCTCCGCTAACCGATGAAAAATCTTTTCTATCGAAGCTTTACTGCGGTCTGTAGCGCCGGGGAAGCTGTCGTAATACACCACATGGCAACCGTTCTGTACGGCTATCTGTCCAATTCCGGTGCCCATGGCACCGGCACCTAAAACGGCTACTTTCATTTTATTCTCCTTTAAATTCAGGTGCGCGCTTTTCCAAAAACGACTGGACACCTTCGTTGAAATCGTATGTTTTTCCTGCTTTNGTNTGCAGTGCTTCTTCNAGGTCCAATTGCGTGTTGAGATCATTCGTTGCCNCTGCGTTCAACGCCCGTTTAGTCAACGCCAAAGCCTTAGTCGGCATCTGAGCCATGCGCAGCGCCAATGCAGCAANTTCTCCTTCGTAACGCTCNTCCGGGAACACCTGATACACCATTCCCATGCGCTGCGCTTGAGCAGCAGGTACCTTATCGCCGGTCATCATCAGTGCACTCGCGTGCTGAAAACCGACCAATCTAGGCAGTGTAAACGTACCTCCGCTATCTGGAATAAGGCCAATTTTACTAAAGGCTTGCACAAAACTNGCCTTTTCGTGAGCCACTACAATATCACAAGCGAGCGCAATATTTGCACCTGCCCCAGCAGCAACACCGTTGACCGCTGCAATGACCGGCTTCGGTAATTCTCTAATGGCTTTAATGATGGGATTGTAATGCTTCGCGACGATGTCGCGCAACGTGGGGCCATCTTCAGCGATGGCTTCGCCNAGGTCTTGACCGGCACAAAAGGCCTTACCTGCTCCAGTAATCACCACGCAACGAACCTTCGCATCTGTCGCAGCGAGGCGCAAAGCTTCCTGCACACCTAAGGCGAGTTCGCGGTTAAATGCGTTGAATTTGTCTGGACGGTCGAAGGTAATGGTCAATACACCTTCTCTTGTAGTTACTTCTAACATGCTTCCTTGGGTTTGTCTCCCCAAGGTACAGTATAGGCGGCTTTACTACAACTTAATGGAACGCATCATTGCCTCCATTTCTAACACTACATTTCGCTTCTTCGCGGTAGGTCCGTAGAGGAGACTTTCGATGGTCAATATGCGGTCGTTTTTCTCGTCGTAAATGGTGTAGGATAAGAACGGGCCACCCATAAAATCGCCATTCATTCGCCACAATCCGCGCGTTTCAATAGCAAACATCCCGCTGATTTCTGTATTCTCAATGCTGGGTGGAATCATTAATTCAGTAGACATATAGGATCCTTCATAACTGCCCTCAAAATAGTTTTTTCCAATGCTGTCGCGGTGCGCAATAATAGCATCAACACTGACCAGACCTTCCGTCATGGGGCGTTCGCTGACCATTACGTACTGAATAGTTTTCACCGTTTTCGTTGCGAAAATCTTCAGGTTCTTTTTGTCTAATGTGGGGTCAAAACCTTGATGCAGTAGCATCTTCTTAATGCCTATATCCTTTAAGTTTTCATGGGTATAAGCATAGGCAGATTTCTTCAGCCGACCCTGAATCACGCTCATGTCGTGCTCTTTAAAGGCAGCCATCAATTGCTTTGCGCTTTCTTTTATGGATTTCGCTACAGCTTTCTCGCTCGGTGCAGTTATGCGAACGATCCGTTGCGGACGCGCCCATAAATCTTTCTGCATTTTCACGAAGGAGGTATCGCTTTTTTCAACCCAGAGAATGCTCTTTGTTTTCTGTAGAATTTTATTGACGTCCTTCGGCTCAACTCTAGAGGCGTCGAAATAGGCTTCCGCTTGTGGCAATCCTTCTACATCTGCAAGGTACAGCGCTCTGAATTCTTCCCCAGCTGCACCTTCCCAAAGCTCATCCGGCATGACCAGCAAAAGTTCACTGTGCGTGCCGCTTGAAGGGGGCAGTATGCGCTGCTTTTTTTTGGTGGTACCGTCGGCATTTTTCTCTGCACATCCACTAAAGAGGACAAGAGAAAACGAAGCAGTAACAAGAAATGTGGCTAAAGCGCTATTGCGAAACATAATGCAGGATTTAGTGCTTGAAAATAGGCAAAAAGTAGACCAAAGCGTCCCTCCAGCGCGTCGGTTTAGATGCGGCGCGGATAAACTACAATGCGTTGACCGATACGAATCATATCTGAAGTTAGGCCGTTCCAACGTTTGATCTCACTCACGCCTACTCCATATTTCCCGGCAATGTGACCTAAGGTTTCGCCGCTTTTAACGCGATGTGTTGTACGCTCATTCATTTGGGTGAATTCGGGCATAGCACTGGCGCGCGACTCAAAATAGCCAGCAGCAATCGAATAAATAGAATCCTGCTGGGCTCTAAAGGATGCTGCACTTTCCTTAGGTAGGGTGATGAAATAATCTGTACCATCGACTACAGGAATAATCTTATACCTGTACTGTGGATTTAAGAATTCCAGCAGGTCGGGTGCCACACTCAGCTGCTGTTCCACCTGTTGAAAGTGTAATTGGTTTGTAACGCGGACCGTATCGGTTTCAATATAGTAGGCAGGTATATCTGCGGGTCCTACACCGTACATGTGCCCGTACTCCATGGCATAAGTCGCTGCTATGAATAGCGGTACGTACGCCGAAGTTTCACGTGGTAAAAACGGACGAATTTCCCAGTAGGAGGTTTTTCCCCCACTGCGGCGAATGGCCTTACGAACATTGCCGGGACCACTGTTGTACGCTGCTAAAACGAGGTTCCAATCTTCAAATACCGCATACATTTTGAGCATGTATTGGCATGCAGCTTCGGTACTTTTCAAAGGATCATTGCGGTCATCAACGTAGCTGTTGACCTTGAGGTCATACATCTTACCTGTACTGTACATGAACTGCCATAATCCGGTTGCACCGACGTAGGAGCGGGCCTTAGGGTTTAACGCACTTTCTACAACTGCCAGGTATTTAATCTCTAACGGCATGTCGTATTTGTCGAGGTGTTCCTCGAACATGGGGAAGTAGAATTGACCGTGAGCCATCATGCGACTCAACCGCGCAGTACCAAATTTAAGGTAGCGCTCGATGTATTTTCGAACCGTTGGGTTGTAGGTCATCTCAAACGGAGTACGTTGGTCCAATTCCGCCATGTAGTGTTCAAAGATGCTGTCCGTTAGCGGCAGCGGATGTACGGTGTCAATGGTTTTAACCTGAGCTGCGGTGCGAAAAACATGCTCAGAATCCAATTTTGCAAGACGGTCATCCAGTGCCCACAGTGCGGCGCTATCTAAAGCAGTTGACGCCGCAAGCCCCGTTGCGTTTGTATCAGCGGATAATGCAGTTGTGTCGCTATTTTGACTAAAAGCAATAGCGAAAATGAAGGTAAAAAGTAAGGTGGTTGTCGTACGCATTCTTAGTGGTTTTGGATCCAATCGGCCATGGCCAATACGTCCAAATCCGCACCGTTACTTCCCATGAGCTGAAGACCCATCGGTAGTCCGTTTGCATGGACGCCCATAGGAATACTAACGGCGGGAACGCCTGCAATATTTGCTTGAACTGTAAAAATATCTTCTAAATAATTCACGGTAGGGTCGCTCACTTCGCGTCCTATCTCAAACGCTGTCGTAGGCGAGGTAGGACATAAAATAGCGTCGTATTCTTCTAACGTTTTGTCGGTCCACTCTTGAACCAAACGACGGGCCGATTGTGCCTTGCCAAAGAATGAATCGTAATATCCGGAGCTCAATACGAAGGTCCCCAACATAATACGGCGTTGTACTTCTTTGCCAAATCCTGCGCTGCGGCTGAGTTTATAAACGCTCTCAAGATCCGTGCTTTCTGGGTGGCGGTAACCTGCGTGAACCCCATCAAATCTTGCGAGGTTGGAACTGGCTTCAGCCGTGGTAATGATGTAATAAATGGGAACCAGCGTATTCAAGAGCTCTAGCTCTACCGGCTCAACGACTACCCCTGCGTTTTCAAGCAGTTCGAGCTGGGCCATAAATGCCTTGCGAACGCCTTCGTCTACTGCAGGATTGTCCACTGCGGTTTTTAGGTACGCCACTTTTTTGGGCTGGCCCTTTGTAACAGGAGTTAATGGTTCTTGCATCGCCGTTGCGTCAAAAGCATCCGGTCCAGCAATCACTTCCATGATGCGGGCCGCGTCTTTCACTGAAGTGGTGAACGGACCGATCTGGTCAAAACTGCTGGCATAGGCGATCAACCCGTGGCGACTTACGCGGCCGTAGGAAGGCTTGAAGCCAACGGTTCCCGTAAAACTTGCAGGCTGGCGAATAGAGCCGCCGGTATCAGACCCTAATGCAGCATGGCAAAGACCGGCTGCAACTGCAGCAGCAGAGCCACCTGAGGAACCGCCTGGTACCTTTGTAGGATCGTGTGGATTTTTCGTTGGGCCAAAGGCAGAATTTTCATTCCCTGAACCCATAGCAAATTCATCACAGTTGGTACGGCCAATAAACACAGCATCTGCGGCAAGCAAACGCTCCACAGCCGTAGCTGAAAATTGGCTCTCGAAACCGTCTAAGATTTTCGACGCAGCACTGACTGTATGACCACGGTAGCAAATATTATCTTTCAACGCAATGACCATTCCTGCAAGGGAACCTGCCGTTCCTGCAGCAATTTTTTCATCGACTTGCGCCGCTTGCGCGCGCGCTTCATCTGCCCAAACTTCTAGAAAAATGTTGAGGTCTTTCGTTTGGTCAATTTTTGCCAAAAACTGTTCAACCGCCTGGGCCGTGGTACTCATATGCGCTATGTTGGGATGGGTTTACTCTTTCGAGTCGTCCTGTGATTCTTCGTCGGCAACGCCGTCCTTAAATTCTTTAACACCGCGACCTAAACCACGCATTAATTCTGGGATTTTGCGGCCTCCGAAAAGCAACAGAACCACCACAAGGATGAGAATCATTTGGTTGGGACCCATGATCCCTAGAAATACTGTGTTCATCACTACTGATTTTGAGCGACTAAAGTACCCATTTTTACTGAATTGGTCCCTATCAATACGCCAGCAAACTGCGCAACGCTCCTTCCACTTTTTCAGCGTTCGGGAGCATGGTTTGTTCCAGGGTCGTGTTCAGTGGAATAGCCGGTACATTCACTGCGCCCATTAATTGTACAGGTGCGTCTAAAAATTCAAAGCAATCTTCAGCAATAGCACCTTGCACACTTTGCGCAAAACTTGGACTACTACATTCTTCCGTTAAGACCAGTGCACGGCCGTGCGATTTTGCTTGAGCCATGACTTCAGTGCGGTCCCACGGTGCGAGGGTACGTAAGTCTAATATGCTAATGCGTCCTGGGAAAGCTTTTGCCGCCTTTTGTGCCCAATAAACGCCCATGCCGTANGTAACAACCAGGGCNGCATCGCCTTCTNTCACTGCGGTAGNATTTGCCTCTAATGCCATGCGGGCTTTCCCAAATGGAATGACATAATCTTCGCTGGGTTCTGGTGTTTTGGCACCTTCTGTACCCGGTATTTTACTCCAATACAGTCCTTTATGTTCAAAAATCACAACCGGGTTAGGATCGTAAAAAGCCGATTTCATTAAGCCTTTTAAATCTGCTCCTGTCGATGGGTAAGCGATTTTAATACCGCGAATGCTCGTCACTGCAGTTTCAATAGAAGAACTGTGGAAGGGACCGCCGGATCCATAGGCTCCGATCGGGACGCGGATGANGGCACTAACGGGCCATTTTCCGTTGCTGAGGTAATAGCTGCGGCTGACTTCAGTGAACAGTTGGTTCATGCCTGGCCAGAGGTAATCTGCGAACTGAACTTCTACAAACGGCTTCAGTCCAGTAGCGGACATACCGACCGTAGAACCGATGATAAATGCTTCCTGAATGGGTGTATTGAACACACGCTCGTCACCAAATTTCTGAGCAAGCGTGGCAGCTTCACGGAANACTCCGCCTAATCTTCCTCCTACGTCTTGTCCATACAGCAATGCTTCTGGATGCGCTGCCATGAGTTCTTTNATNGCAAACAANGCNGCATCCACCATNACNGTAGGTTCAGCACCTTTNGGCGNACGTTCGCCGCGNTCTTCAGTGATGGGGGTGGGTGCGAAATCATNGGTNAGTAGATCTGCGGGNTGCGGATCTGGCATGGATANGGCGCTTTCNTACTGGGCTTGNACGAATTGGCCCGCTTCNGNTTCCCACTGGTCCAATTCCTTTTCGCTCANTCCNGCCNNCAAACATTGCGCCCTNAAAATAGGATANGGNTCNCGTTTCGCCNCNTCCTCTANATCNTCNCGGTACCATTCNTTNCGNACNCCNGAAGTATGGTGGTTCANNAGCGGTACATCCATNCGAACTAAGAANGGACGNCGNTCTTTACGCATAGTCTNGATGATCNTNCCTAATTTTTTATANGCTTCCTCAAAGTTNGTNCCNTCNATATCAACGGCTTCNATNCCNGTAAANCCTTTNGCNTATTCNACNGCATTGCTGTGGTGNACNTCTGCNCGNTTTGCACTGATGTCCCAGCCGTTGTCNTGAACGAACATGAGTAGCGGNAATTGCTTNAAAGCAGCCATGTGTAGNGCTTCTGAAATNTCACCNTCCGTCATGGCACTGTCGCCNATNCTACANACGGCGATNCCGCCCAATTCCTCNTTANTGGCNAGCCCCTGCTGCTCGCGGTATTGAATCCCCATGGCCACACCGGCTGTNGGAATGGCTTGCATTCCNGTGGCAGAACTNTGGTGCGGNATTTTNGGTTTGTCCGNNTCGTTNAGNCTNGGGTGGCTNTANTACGTGCGNCCNCCNGANAANGGATCNTCCACNTTNGCNANCAATTGCANCATTAAATCNTTNGGNGTCATNCCGATNCCGAGCAGCAANCTGTCGTCNCGGTAATATGGAGCAACATAATCCTTNGCCTCNAGATGCAAGGCAAGCGCAAGCTGGGCCGATTCGTGGCCACGGCTCGTNGCGTGAACATATTTTGATGTCGTATCCTTTTCACGCTCATACAGCTCGGTCATACTCTTGGCCGTGGCCATGAGTTTGAA
Organism: Cryomorphaceae bacterium; assembly: GCA_002685435.1. Next base: position 15,695 of record NYXD01000054.1, read on the forward strand.
TGCTTTTTCGAACGGAATAGTGGTCTTTTTTGACATGAGTCTGTGTTTGGGATCCTCAAAGTTAGGACGTGAGGGGCATTTCACCTCGGCCGTTTTACAAACACTTAAAGTATTCGAACGGCTC